>CAZTPT010000090.1:0-3580 GCA_964615705.1 uncultured Methanosarcinales archaeon | reverse complement strand
CATAACAATTACTATTAGAAGGTTGTCCTCTGTACCGTTAAAGGAATGGTTAAGGTTGTTCAAGAAGAGCGGCAAAGCGTTTAAAAGCGTTAAAAGATTAAACCTTGAAGAAATACCTTCCCAGAACTGGATAAACCAAGCGTTGGAGTTGTTAAAAAAGGAAACCCCAACCCTTTACCAAGTACTCGTCGAGGACCGCAACAAACACATGGCTAAGCAGTTGGAAAGAATAGCTGAGAAGGAGGAAAAAGTGTTGGCAGTGGTGGGGGCGGGTCACGTGGAAGGATTGAGAAAAGCGTTGGAAAAAGAAGGATTTTTAAAAGTTGAAGTTAAATAACACTTCAATGCTTGAGAAAAAGGTGTCCTTCGCAGAAGCAGAGAAGCAAGGAATCTTAATAACGGTTTTAACCGCTTCGTTTCTTTCCTCCTTTAACAAAACACCATTCCTCGAACGCTTCTCCCAAACACTTCTAACATTCACCCTTGCTTTGCTCGTAGCCGTCTACACTCAAAAACTGGCAGGGCTGAAGCTCGGATACTTGGTCAAGTACAAGCACTGGCCGGTTGGCTTGGCAACGGGCTTCTTCCTAAGCGCTTTAACCTTCTTCGCAGCCCCTTTGTTTTCTCCAGGATTCTTAGAGTTAACTGCAGTGAAGCAGTGGCGCCTAGGGAAATTCACCCCCAACCTTCGCCAAAAGGATTACTCACTCGTCGGGTTCGCAGGCCCTTTGGCGAACCTTTTAACAGCCACTCTTCTCTCAGTGTTTCAAAACAATCACTTCATAAACCTAGCAATCAAGTCCAACTTGTTAGTCATGCTCTACTTCATGGCGCCCCTGCCAGTCATAGCGGGTTTGAAGAGAAGCCCAGAGGGAGTTTTCAGATTCTCTTTCAAAGGAGCAACGCCCGGGCTTGCGATGTTTATCCACAGCAGGGTTCTCTACTTCTTCTCAGCAACGCTCATGGTTTTATACAGCACGCTCTACTTCGTGACAGGGCATTCCTTCTTAATAATGGCGTTGTTGTCCTCAGCAATACTTACTTACTGGTACGCCGCCGAGGTTGAGAAAGCGTTTTAAACACGAGAAAAACGCTTTAAAAACAAAACATTTAAATACTTGAACGCCTAGGATTGTCGAGGGAGAAGGCTTTTAAGCCTTTGTCTTAGCGAGGTGAAACACATGGCAGAGAAGGTTGCAAAGGTAGGTGTTAAGAAGGAGGAGGGTTGGCTGTACTTCGTGGACAAGCAAGGTGACATCTCCCGTGCAAAGATGGCGCGCGGCGGCAGGAAGAAGGGTTCCACAAAGACAGAGAAGGTTGCAAAGGTAGGTGTTAAGAAGGAGCCTGGCTACTTGTACTTCGTGGACAAGCACGGAGACATTTCCAGGGCGAAGATGGCTAGGGGCAGGTAAAAAACCCTTTTTTCTTTTTTCCTCAAATATTTATATAACTCCCTCTTTCTTTAACGAATGCTTAAGGGACTGACGCCGAGGCTCTACCAGCAGACAATATTCTCTCAATGCGCTTCAAAGAACACCCTTGTGGTGTTACCCACAGGGCTTGGCAAGACAGTCATTGCTTTAATGCTCGCAGCTCACAGGCTGACAAGGTTTCCATCTTCAAAAATAGTCTTCTTAGCCCCCACAAAGCCCTTAGCCCAGCAACACCTATCCACTTTTAAAAAACACCTAGACCTGCCAGACGAGGCGTTCCAACTATTCACAGGAGAAGTAAGCCCTGAGAAGAGGTCTGAGGCGTGGACTCCTGCAAAGGCGGTGTTCGCCACGCCGCAAGGATTTGAGAACGACGTCATCAATCAAAACGTTTCCTTGAAAGAAGTGTCCCTAATAATCTTCGACGAGGCTCACAGAGCGGTGGGTGATTACGCGTACGTGTTCATAGCCAAACAGTACTTGAAAAAAGCAGAGAACCCTTTAATATTGGGACTTACCGCCAGCCCCGGTTCAGACTCTGAGAAGATTAAAGAGGTGTGCAACAACTTATTTATACAAGCACTAGAGGTTAGGACAGAGGGAGACCCTGACGTGAAGCCTTACGTTAAAGGCGTTTCTGTCGAGAGAGTTTACGTGGAGTTGCCGCCGCCACTAGCAAGCGTGGCCAAGTTGTTAAAGGAGTGCTACCTTTCAAAGCTTGAAGAATTAGAATCTCTGGGCTTTAACAATGTCCCTTCCGGGAAGCAGGCATTGTTATTGTTCCAGAGAAAGCTGCAAGGCATGCTAGCTAATGGGAGGCAGGACTACTCCTTGATGAAGGCTTTAAGCGTGTTGGCAGAGGCGTTAAAGGTTCAACACGCAGTCATCCTTGCAGAGACGCAAGGGGTGGAAGCCCTTAGCGCTTACCTGGAAAAGCTGAGGGAGCAAGCAAGGACTTCCAGGGTGAAAGCCGTTAAAAACCTTGTCAACGACTCCCTGTTCAAGTCCGCCATCTACAAGGCAGAGGAACTAGCCAAGAACAAGGTTGAACACCCGAAGTTGTTAGCCTTGAAGAAAGTCATAGCTCAAACGCTTAACAAGAAGCCGGACGCGAAGGTCATAGTGTTCAACCAGTACAGGGACCAAGTCGTGAAGATAAAGAAGGAATTAGACTCCTTAAAGGTGAAGAGCAAGGTCTTCGTGGGGCAGGCGAAGAAGTCAGGCACAGGCATGAGTCAGAAAGAGCAGAAGTCCGTCATTAAAGAGTTCCAAGAAGGCGCTTTCAACGTGTTGCTCGCTACCAGCGTGGCGGAGGAAGGATTAGACATACCCTCTGTTGACTTAGTAGTCTTCTACGAGCCAATCCCCTCCGCGATTAGGAGCGTGCAGCGCAGGGGCAGAACAGGGAGACATGAGAAGGGAAGGGTTGTGGTTTTAATAACCAAGAACTCCCTTGACCAAGCATACTCCTGGTCTTCTTATCACAAGGAGCGCAGAATGTTTGAAGCGGTTAAGAAGTTGAAAAAAGAGTTTTCACCTCAACCAACGCTTAAAGACTTTGAAGACAGAGCTGAAGGAGTAAAGATATACGCTGATTACAGGGAGAAAGGCTCAGGAGTGGTTAAGAAGCTCGCCTCTTCAGGAGTAGAGATGAAGCTTAAACGCCTGCAAGTAGGCGACTACTTGCTCTCCAAAGACGTGTGCGTGGAGTTCAAAACAGTGCCTGACTTTGTCCAATCCATCATTGATGGCAGATTATTAGAACAAGCAAAGGCTTTAACGCAGTACTCCAAACCCTTGATAATCCTGCAAGGGGAGGAAGACTTGTACTCTCAAAGATTGATACACCCCAACGCTGTGAGGGGAATGCTAGCCACGCTTATGTTGAACTTTAAGATACCTGTCTTTCAAACAAGGAACGCGGACGACACCGCCGAACTCTTGTTAATGATTGCTAGGAAGGAGCAAGGAGGAGAACCTGTTTTTCAATTTCACTCCTCAAAACCGTTCACCTTGAAAGAACTCCAAGAATATCTGGTTTCCAGCCTTCCAGGGGTCGGTTCAAAACTGGCCAAGCCCTTGCTAAAACACTTCAAGAAGCCGGTGAAGGTGTTCACCGCTTTAAAGGAGGAGTTGAAAAAGGTTCC
>CAZTPT010000089.1:0-3583 GCA_964615705.1 uncultured Methanosarcinales archaeon | reverse complement strand
AAACGTGAGCCGCTGTCCAGTGAGCGTAATCAGGTCCCAAGTCGCGAATCCTCGCCATTTTAGGAGGGAAGCCTACAAAGCCGGGTTCGAACTTGTGATACCACCTGAAGTAAATCTCCCTGTGCGGAGATCCGTGACTGCCACCGTTGGCTCCGTCATACCACCAACTAAGCCACCCCGCATCCACCTGGCCAGGGTAGTAATGCTGCCTCAAACTCTTAGAACCCTGAAAAGCCTCAACCGAAGACAAATCAAAACCCTTACCATCCCTACAAGTCCCACCAGGACCATCATCCAAACAAGCATCATCATAAGCAGCAGCCAACTCAGACAAAGAACTATACCCCTCAAACCCGTCACACCACAACCACTCAGGATGCCTGCTACGCCAATTCTCGCACTCATCCACGCCAGTCGGACCAGCGCTGCAAGGACTGCTTTGCGCAACGCCGTTACAGCAATAACCACTACTCACCACGGTGGAGCCGCAGCTACACCTGGACTGTACTTGACCGTTAGGACAGGTTGAGCAAGAAGCGTCCACTCCACTACAGTCCTCGTCCACCCCGTTACCGCAAACATCAACAGCTCCGGGGTGGATAGAAGCGTCGCCGTCGTCGCAATCCGGACCAGCAACGCAGCCAACCCCGTAACCGTCACCGTCCACGTCAACGCAGGATGGAGTGGTTACAGGGGTTGAGCAATAAGCCTGTGCTGAGCAGTCAGGGTCGTAGCAATCCACTAATCCGTCTTGGTCATCGTCCACGTCGTTGTTACAGTTCTCCGAGAGTGTGGGTATTGAGGCGTTGGAAGCGTTGGAGGAAGAGCAACTCCCTGAAGGGGTGCAGGACTCCACCCAGTAACTAACCACGCCGCCAACCCCTGTCAGGGTTAAGCTGTGAGTCTTCTTGAACAAGTCCTCCTTGACAACTCCTTCAGAAGTGGGTGTTGCATAGTGGAGGGAAGCGTCCGCCGGCTTGTCAGTCCTCCAAGACACTGTTAAGGAATTACCATCCAGCCGCGTGCTTAACGCTTGAAGCGAGACGCCCTCCTCTGCTTTCAAGTAGTTAATAGTGGTTCTTATGAAGAACGCGGATAACACAACTGCTACGAAGACTCCTATCATCAAGGTTGTTGTCTTCTCCATTTCAAGAGTACACCTTTAACCTGATTAAAGCCTTGCCACCGTTAGGCGCTGGAATCCTCCTCTCCACAACCAAGCCTCCCCCCTCGTCGTCTCCTCGCGTTAAGACAAGCTTGGACAACACGGACTCCACAACCCTTGCAGAGCTGCTTAAGAAGTTCTGCTTGTAAAATGTTACCTCGCCAACCGTGCCGTTAACCAACTCGTTTAAGTGTTTATCTAACTCGGAGGGGCAAGGGGAAGGGTTTATGATGACAGGGTTCACTATGAATCCTTGACTCTTCACCAAAGAATTATCCCTTGCTAATACGCTGGACGCGTAGCTGGAAGGGCAGGGGTTGCTCTGCGAAGCTGCTGGGAGCGAGTTCACCAACGGGAATACCAACTCTAATGATGACAAGTCATTACTAGCTTTGGTAAGCAAGTAGTAGGACAGCGCGGTTTCCCAGTCGGTTGACTCGTTCAACCCTGCAAGTGGCCTGAACAACTTGTTCCTCCACTTCAACTCTTCCAAGTCAGTGGAGCGATTGTTGAAGTAGAACTGCGAAGGGGTCAAGACCTGGCAGGAAATGAACAAGCCAGGACACCACGAAGCGTCGCTTACAAGCACCACGCCGCCCGTCACGTTCCAAGAAGGGTGTTGCCGTTTAAGGCTTACGAGGAGTTGGGGGAAGTCTCTCTGCAGGACCGCGTAAGGCGCCTCCATCGCAGAGACTGTGCTCACCAAGAATGATATCTTTAAAGACTTTACTTCTGGAATGACTTTGAACGAGTGAGGAACCCCTCCCAAGCTGGCGTTTAACACTTCTGAAAACTCTGAGAGAACGTCAACCTCTTCACCACCCACGCTTGGGAGTTGCCCGTGATAGTAAGCAGTGCTTGCTAAGAGGTCTCCGAACTGCCTCCCAGTGCTGTTCTCAACCACTCGCAGAGCAGCGTCTAATGCTTGGGAGTGGTGTTGGTACAGAGAGAAGTGCTTGTTAAACTCTTCCAAGCCCAGCTTTTTCTGAACAGAGGAGTGTGTGTACATGGCTATTCCTAAGAAGAGCAGGAGTACTAGGAATAACGCTGTCACCACGCTTTGAGACACGCTCACCTCGAATCACCTGTAAACCTTGAGCTTTCCAAGACAAATCCTCCTTCCTTCATAAACGGGCATGCTTAAAGACTGCGCAGTTCTATTGCTGGAAGGCTTAACCACTTCAACACTTAAAGGGTGGCAACCCTCCACGCCTAACACCTCCACCACTAAGCCTTTATCAACTCCTGCGTAACTCTTCACGCAATCCCTCTTGGCAGGGTCGTTCAACCCTTCCAACACGCTTCCGTAACAATAAGTGAAGACGTCTCGCAAGGAGAAGAAGGTTAAACCCTCCTTTGACTTTTGAAACAACGCAGCCTCCACAACTGCCTCGTTGGACAAAACCTTGAGCAAAGCAAGGGTTACAGCCACTGCTACTATTAAGAAGAAAAAAGCGGTTAACGCAGAGTACAGCGCCTTCTCATCCCTTAACAATGAAAACCGTGCCATTATTCACCACCCTCAAATAAGTCGCGCCAGTCAAGTTTATAACGGCAGGAGCCACCCTGCACAAAGGCTTGAAACACCTAGTGACTTTGAAGTAATCTTGAACGAAGAGTTCTCTCGACACGCACACCTCGTCATTGACTATTAGGAATCCTTCCTCGGTGAATGGATTGTATGATTGGTCGTAAGCGTTGCTGAAGCAAGCCCTGTTCACCCTTAACTGTAGTTGCAATAAATCTTGCTGAGCCACTCCTTGGCTAACCCTTAAAGTGTTGAAACCTGTTTTTGAAAACCACAAAGCCATAATGATGCCTGCAACTACGAGAACTGTCCAAAGAACTGCCTCAGTAGCCACTTCACCCTTCGCACTCAACCCTGACATTTAACTCTCCTCTTTCAAAGTAGCAATTGTAAGAGTGGACGTTGAAGCTGTTCAACGCTTCAGAAGTGTTCAGGTTCAAGGTGTAAGGGGCTAACTCGCAGTCGCATTGAGCGCACAGGGTTAAGCCTTCATACTTGCCGCAGAACTTGTTCTTAGAAGTGTATATAACTGAGCCGGAAGGAATGCTCAAAGTCACTGGCAGCTTCGTCTCCAAAGGGGATCTGCACACGTAGTCACAGTGAGGACCCACTTCTTTGAACAATGCTCGGAACGCGTGTTCCTTAGAGCGTTGCTCATTCTTCACGAACAAACCGTACAGCATTCCCAGCGCTAGGAGCACCGCTATTATTGAAACGTACACCCACGCTGCTTCCTCCATTTTTCACCCTGTGTAAAGCGCCACGTCCTCAACGGCGCTTGGTATTTTAAAATCTTTGTCTTCATCCAACGCTAATAGGAAGAAGTAAGACGCTGCTTGATAGTAATCCTCAGCGTCGTACTCCAAAAGAGATGGTTTATAACTGCACCT
>CAZTPT010000088.1:0-3606 GCA_964615705.1 uncultured Methanosarcinales archaeon | reverse complement strand
CGTCCCTCGGAACCATGCTTCGCAGGCTCAGGGAGAAAGCGTTGTCCAGGTTGGAGGAGTTAGCAAGGGAGGAGTTAACCGCTTCTAAGAAAGCGCTTGCCCTAACAGCGGGATTCCTAGGAGTGGGGGAGTTGAGAGCGGAGGACCAAGCAGTCCTGGCTGACAAGCTAGGCGTTCCGAGGAATTACTTCACCATTGGCAGCTTGGCGAACACCCCTATAGCCACGGCTCAGTACTGCTTGGCAGCGCTCGGCGCCAAGCACCCGCCCGGAGCGTTGCAAGGACTCGCTCATTACTTGTCAGGGTTGAGCAGCGCTAACGAGCAAGAAATAGCTTACAAGTTGTTCACCGGCTTGGCTGCTTACTCCTTAACCACCGGCTTGTACAGGGCTTGGAAGGCTTTCCAAGGAGAGCCAGCCACCGGCCTCGGCTTCAAAGCGTTCATCCTATTGCCAGTGGCTGATACGGTTAAGAGGGTTAAGGAGTGGCATTGCTGAAAAGTTTTTAAAAACCCTTTCTTAACCCAGGAGTTGTGAGGTTGAAGAGTTTAAGGCTGAGGAATGTAAGGTCGCACGAGGACTCCTTGGTAGAGTTCCCCGAGGGGTCCGTGCTTCTAAGCGGGGACGTTGGGAGCGGGAAGTCCTCCATACTCTTAGGCGTGGAGTTCGCGTTGTTCGGAGACTTAAGAATAGTGCCTGGGAGCGCGTTGCTAAGGCACGGCGCTGAGTCCGGCTTCGCGGAGTTAACATTCACACTGGACGGGATGGAAGTCGTTATTCACAGGTCCTTGAAGCGTTCCAAGAACTCGGTCAAGCAAGGCCCGGGCTTCTTACTAATAAACGGTTCCAGGTTTGAAGGCACAGCTGTGGAGTTGAAAGCCAAGGTTTTAGAACTCTTAGGCTACCCTTCAGAGTTGTTGTCCAAGTCTAAAGAATTAATATACAGGTACACCGTTTACACCCCTCAAGAGGAGATGAAGAGCATCTTGTTCGAAAACGCGGATGCCAGGCTGGAAACGTTGAGGAAGTTGTTCAACGTGGACAAGTACAAGCGCGTCTTGGAAAACGCCGCGCTCCTAGCGAAGGAATTGAGGAGCAACGCGAAGCTGTTAGAGGGGAAAGCGGAAGAGTTAATCCTGGTGAGGAAGGAGTTGGAGGAGAAGGAGGAAGCGTTGAGGCAAGCTGCGAGGAGGGCTGCCGAGCTCCGAGGACTAGTTGCGGAGGCGAGGAAGGAGTTGAGGAAAGCAGAGGAAGAGGTGAAGCGGTTCCAAGAGGGGGAGAAGGAACTCTCATCCTTGAAGTCAGAGTTGAGGAGAGTGGAAGCCTTGAAGAGAGAGAAGCAGGAATTGCTCGAGAGGAACTCTTCAGAGCTGGAAAAACTCTTACTTGAAGCAGAGGCTTTGGAGGGAGTTGTTAAAGGGTTGGAGGGCTTGACGCCTGAACAAGCAGCCAAGGAGGTGGCTGAAAAGGAGGAAGCGTTGAAAAGCGTTGAGGAAAAATTAAGAGTGCTGGACCAAAGGGTTGCCTTGCTAACCGAGAAGGTGAGGTCTGCGCGGGAGGAGAAGGAAAGGATTAAGTCGTTGAAGAAGTGCCCTACTTGCAAGCAGGAAGTGACGCGTGAACACGCGGAGAGGATAGCAGCGGAGAGGGATAAAGAGATAAGGGAGTGGGGTTCTAAACTGGAGCGGTATGGAAAGCTACGCGAAGCATTAACCGCTAAGGTTGAGGCGTTGAGGGAAGCGTTGAAGAAGTCCAGGCTGCGGGAGAGGAAGGCTTTCGAGGCGGAGTTGAAGAGGAAGCGGTTAAGAGAGGTTAAGGAGCGCGAAGCCTCGTTAAGGGTTGAGAAGGAGCGCTTAGCGAAGGAGTTGAAAAAGCTTAACGCTGAGAGGGATGCGTTGGAGCAAAGAGCGAGGGAGGAAGAACAAGCCTTGCAAAGCTTTCAAAGAGCGAGGGAGGAAGAACAAGCCTTGAGGGAGAAGCACAGAACCTTAGAGTTAGAGCTGGCCAACGCTGAGAGGGACTCCCACCACTTGAGCAACGCGGCGAAGGAGTTAAAGGATAGGTTGAAAGTGTTGAAGGGCTACCGGGAATCCGCTTCCAAGCTCAGGGAGGCGGAGCACTGGTTGGAAAACTATTTTTCAAAAACGGTTTCCCTGATTGAGAGGCAGGTAATGCTCAAGATTCACCGCGACTTCAAGGACTGCTTCACCTCGTGGTTCAACTCCTTAATGGAGGACGAGTCCTTAACAGTGACCCTGGACGACTCCTTCAACCCGGTAGTGGTGCAGGACGGCTACGAGTCAAGCGTGGAGAACTTGTCCGGAGGAGAGAAGACCTCTGTAGCCCTTGCTTACAGGTTGGCGTTGAACAAGGTGATCAACGACTTCGTCACCACTATTAAGACCAGGGACTTAATAATCCTGGACGAGCCCACTGACGGATTCTCAGAAGAGCAACTGGACAGGGTGAGGCTTGTCTTAGCAGAGCTCGGCACCCGTCAAACCATCATCGTGAGCCACGAGCAGAAGATAGAGGGCTTCGTGGACCACGTGGTGAGGGTGGAGAAGGAGGGGAACGCGAGCACGGTGAGGCTGGCCTCTTAAGAAGAGGTTGACGCTCTGCTAGCGAACCTTCTTCCCAGGATTGGAAAGCTTTAAATAACCGTGGCGCTTTAACGCGTGGTGATGGTTAATCGTTACGCCGCAGGATTCGTAGGGGTTGTAGCCCTCTTAATCATAGCTGTTGCAAGCGTTGACTTGAACCCTAGCGGGGAAGCGTTCAAGCAAGGGCCCTGCGTTCAAAGAGTGGAGCTGCTATCCAGCGGTTACATCAACGGGCGGGCTTACTTCGCTTACAGGTTTAACTGCCAGGAGCAAAGCACTGTTTGCAAGCTCTTACTCGACGGCGAAGAAGCCGGGAGGCAGGGGTTGCTCAAGGGGAGGACTGGTTACTTCGCCAAGGAGTTAACCCCTGACTACCACTCTTGGAGGGTGGAGTGCAGGAGGGGGGACGGGACCTGGGTGTCCAGCAGGCAGGGGTCTTTAAGAATTTAAAATAAAAAAGGGGGTGGGGAGGTTTGCTGAGCTACGCGTTGACCAGCTTGTTCCTCCTCTTACTCCTAGGAGTTCTAGGCGTGTTCGGGGCATCCTTCGCCGCCGCTGCTTCCCCGTGGTTCGCCCCTGTAGCGGTGTTCTTGGCAGTGGTGGTCGTGGAGAGGTTGGTGAAGAGGTTCCTCAGGGCTTACTTTGACAGGGTGACCGCTCACTTAGCAGTTGACAAGACCAGGTTCGTGGTTTTCACCAAGTTCATAGAGGCGTTGATATACGTGTTAGGCTTGGTGTTGATAGTGCAAACCGTTCCCAGCCTTAAACAATTCTCTTACTCATTGCTCGCGGGCGCGGGCTTGCTAGCCATAATAGTCGGGTTCGCCACTCAGGAGTTGATGTCTAACATAGTGGCGGGCTTGTTCATAGCCGTGTCCGAGCCTTTCAGGGTGGGGGACCTGGTAAGCATCTCCGGAGAGTACGGCGTGGTGGAAGACGTGACGCTGAGGCACACCGTGGTGAGGACTCCTGACAACAAGAGAGTCATAGTTCCAAACGCGAAC
>CAZTPT010000087.1:0-3654 GCA_964615705.1 uncultured Methanosarcinales archaeon | reverse complement strand
GTCGTGTTCACACGTTTCGGGTTGTAAATTATTTGCGCAATTCGCCATGAATCCCGCGCTCGAGCTATGGAAATTGCATTACTGCGAAGGCAAGCACAAACGCTGTGTGCGTTACCGGATGTCGAACGCCGGGCAGCCTGTGCCGCTGACCTTGCTGCCGAATGGCCGGTTGGTGAAAGCGGAACGCTCCAGCGAAGAGATCGGTGCAACCACGCTCTTTAATGCGGTGCTTAAAAATCGCAAACATATGATCGGCGTGCTGATTCGGGCGGGTGTCGATGCCAACGTAAGCAATATCGAAGGCATGACCCCCTTAATGGCAGCGGCCGCCAACGATCTGGACGAGGTTGCCCAGCTTTTACTGGAACATGGTGCCGATGCGGCGACGACGGATGCGGCGGGTGAGACGGCCTACGACATCGCAATGCGCCTTGGCAATGAGTCGGCGGCTGCAGCGTTGCGGGCTGAGTGATGCATCGGGAACTGATCCCCAGTCTGTGCGCAGCGAGTAAATAAACAGGAGAGTTATTATGGAGTACTGGTTATGGTGGGTGAGTGCGATTGCACTCTCGGCGATAACGTTGGGCTTTTGGGCAACACTGAAGCGTCCTTTGGGTGTGTCCGGCAGCTGGGCGCGCGTGGTGATGTACAAAAACGACCAAATTTTACATCAGGCCGAGGCCCCGTTTCACAATAATCCTCAACTGCTCAAGGATGCCCTTATGGCAGCCACCATTGATGCCTTTGGTCAGGAAGCGGTGGAAGAGTTGTTGGCTAAACGCAGTGGATTGGCAACCGGCGAGCAGTAAGTACCCTTTAAAGTTGAAGCCTGTTCTGCCTATAACGAAGCTAGGAGTGCCGGTCACGCCCGCACTCACCCCTCCCTTGAAGTCCCTGGCAACCTTGCCCTTGGTTTCCTGGTTCTCGTAGCACTGCTTGAACAAGGAGGAGTCCAGCCCCAGCTCCTCAGCGTAGCTTTGCAACGCCTCCCCGTTAAGGTTCCCCTCTTGGAAGAGCAAGTCGTGGTACTCCCAAAAGTAGTTATTTCCCTGGTTGTAAGCGCAGGCAGCAGCAATTGCTGCTTCAAAGGACTTAGGGTGTATGCTTCTCAAAGGGTAGTGTTTGAAGACCAGTTTCGCCTTCCCTGTGTCTATGTAGCGCTTCTTTATCAAAGGGTAGGTGTTCCTGAACCACTGCGCGCAGAAGTCGCATTGAAAGTCTGAGTACTCCACTATAGTTATCGGCGCGGACTCGTTGCCAAGAACAGGGTCTTCTCCTAGCGGAACGCTTACCAAGGGGTTGTCAATGCTTTTATCGTCAAAGAAACCCCACCACTTGTTCCAGAAACCAATGAAGAGGAACACGAGCACCAACACCACGCTGAAAGCGAACACGTTCTCCCAGAACTCTGAGTCTTCTTCTCGTCGCTGCTGCTTCTTAGCGCCCTTCTCAGTGGTCATTGCGGACAACGGGGAGCTCTTCTTTTTTATTAAACCTTGCGCTCAGACCAAGTAAGTTGAGAAGTGGTTGGTCAGCCTCTTCACAGTGTCCTTGAAGGTTTTGGGCTCGCTCAAGTCGTGGCCTGACTCGTAAGGCACGAACTCAACCACTGGAACATTTTCAAGCTTCTCCAATAATCCTCGCAAGTCGTACTCTGAGAGGTACAAGTCCTCGCTACCAGCGAGTATGAGCACCGGCGCAGATATCTTGGAGAAAGGCTTCTCTTCCGCCTCGTAGCTACGAGCAGCTCGAAAGTCCTCTTTTAAACGCTTGTCCACCAGGTACGCCTTGTCCTCGGTTTGCACAATCACCGCTCCTTGCTCCTCCAACACTTCCTCAGCTCTTGGGGAGAGCAATCGTTCAAGGTTCGTCACAGGGGAGACCAGCCCTACCGCTTTGACGTGGTCCTTGTAATCCTCGCTGCCAGCCACGAGCAGGGTTGGGTAGCTGCCCACGCTGTTCCCGTAAAGAGCCACTCCCGTGACTGGGATGCCCACCCTGGACTCTAGCTCTGTGAGGGCGAAGCTCACCGCGTCTTCAAGAGCGGACACCCATTCGGAAATCTTGAAACCCCTCAAATCCTTCAACTTCACCTTTTTCCTCACCCCGCTTCTCTGCAAGAGAGGGATTAACTCGTCGTCTTCAAGGCTGACTTTGCGAGAAGCGCCGTAGCTTGAGCCGTGGAGAGGGGCGTCGTAGCTGAGGCTCGCCACGCCTTCCCTCGCCAACGCTTCTTCCAACGCCGTTATCCTCTCAGAATCCTTGCTGCTCCCCAAGCCGTGGCTCATCACGACCACTCCTAACGAGTCCACCGGTTGGGTTGGTAGTGTTAGCTTGCAATCTATTGGTTTGTCCTTGGCGCGTAGGTAGGAGCTTTCCAACCGCAGCCGATACGACCTTTTATTTGTAACCATTAAGAAGTGGGTAAAAAAGCTTGTTTTTAAATCTTTGTGTTTAGAACTGACTTATATCCCGGGGGAAGAACAAGTCAAACGTCCAGTCAATAACGGTTCTGAGCTTGTTCTCAAATCCAACCATCTTAGACAAGTAGATAGTCCTCCAAAGCCACCACGCGAAGAAACCGTGGAAGCACAACCCCTTAATGTCAGCAACCGCTTCTCCTCTGCCAAGGCTTGCGAGGAAGCCCGAACTCTTAAAAGCGAAGGGTTTGAGAGAACCCCCTTTAAGCGTCGCCGCCAAGTTGCGGGCAACCGCGAAGGATTGCTTGTAAGCGAGTTGAGCGGTTGGGGCTGGCTTTTCACCAGTGACTGGGTGTTGGTAGAATGCTAAGTCGCCCAAGCAGTAAGCTTCTTGAAAACCCTTAACCCTTAAGAACTCGTCCACAGGGACCGCGCCCTTAACCCTCTCAACGCCCCTCACCGGAACCGTGGAGGGCTTGACGCCGGCGGCCCACACCACCGTCCCGGCGCTTAAACGGCGAACAAAGCCCTTCCTTAAAGACTTGTACTCCACAAAGGACTTGCCAGTCTTGGTGACGAGGCAGTTAGTCAACACCTTCACCTTCTTCTTCCTCAACACCTTCATGGCGAAGTCCCGCAAGCACTCTTTAACCCCTTTCAACACCTTCTCGGTAGGGGTTATCAAGGTGACCTTAACGTTTCCAGGCCTTAAATCAGGGTGGTGCTTGCAGAGGAGCTTCAACCAGTCCGCCAACTCGCAAGCAAGCTCGACTCCTGTAGGGCCTCCTCCCACAACCACGAAGCTTGACAACTCTGAAGATTGAGAGTTGGCAGACCTCTCCAAGGCGGAGATTACGCGGTTCCTCAACCTGTATGCGTCTCCCAAGCTCTTCAAGGATAACAAGTGCTCCGTGCCGCGCATCCCGTAATAGTTAGCCTCGCTGCCCAGCGCTAACACTAAGTAGTCGTAAGCGAAGAACCCCTCGTTAGTCCTCACCTTCTTCTTCCTCAAGTCAACCGATTCAACCGTAGCTTTGAAGAACTTGAAGTGGTCAGCTTTCAAGATGCCCCTTATGGGTTCGACCACGTTGTGAAGCTTCACGCCGCCAGTAGCTACCTCGTGCAGCAAAGGGGTGAACAAGAAGTAATTAGTCCTGTTCACCAGAACTATTTCTGCTTCTTCAGGGCTTAACAACTTTAACAAGCGCTTAGCTGTATAAACACCTCCGAAGCC
>CAZTPT010000086.1:0-3676 GCA_964615705.1 uncultured Methanosarcinales archaeon | reverse complement strand
GATGTCTCTCTTCTTGAAAGCTTTCGGCTTAGCCTTCATCTTTAAACTCTCTCGCAGCTCTCAAAGCGTTTTCAAGCGCTGAACAAGTGTTTAAACCGAACACCACTCTGGACCCGAAGCCAGGGTTGAAGACCTTGCCTGTGTGCAAGTCCGTGTTTATCAACAACTCCCTCCCCGTGTTTAGCTTCGGCTTCAACCATTCCGGTATGGGGGTGCTCGAGTGAGGAACTTTAAATATGAACGGCTCCTCGCCTCGCTCCACAACCACTACTTCCTCCTCGGATAGCTCTTTGTAAGCGCCGCTTAAAGCATCACACACCCGCATCGAGGTGGTTCTATTCCTGCTTTTTTTAAATTTTACCCCGGAGATGCGTTTCTCTTAACGCTTATTAGCCCTTTCCCCGAACTCTCCGCCTCCCCTCCCGAGCCAGAACAACGCTTCTTCTAGCAAGAGCGCGTACTCCTTTTCATCATTGCTCAGAGCCGCGTTTTTCAAGCACATCTTTGACACGGTTTTAGAGTAACCATTCCTCTTTATCATCGCCCTAGCCTTCTCCAACCTCTCCCAGTCATTATCAGCCATCGCTTCCTTGTAGAGCGAGTGGCTCGCTAAAAACACCTCGAGCTTGATGTAAGTCTCAAAAGCCTCTCTCTTCAGACGAGGGAGTAATCCTTTAAATCTTTCCAATTCTTTCTTTGCTTTGAAGAATTTTTTTAAGCCGTACTCTTCAAGCCCTAAGCTGTCATTGTAGAAAACCCCCCACGCCAACTCGTCTTTTAAGGCGTTCTCGGCTATGCTTCTTTTCAAGCTGTCCCCAACGCTTTGCACGAAGCGGTCAAGGGATTCCCCTTGCTTTAAGAAAGAGTAGCTCTGCTGAGGCGGTTGAACGCTTTTCTCAACAACGTTATTTTGCTTTACTGAAGCACAACTCGTTACTCCTACTATGAGCAAAGAGTAAGACAAATTCTTCCACGCATTCATTCCCCTGCCTTGAAACGCACAACTATAAAAAATTTTCGTTTTGTAACCCCTGTTTAATGGTCATTTGTTTTGGAAAGCTTTATAAGAATGCTTTTCCTACAACTCTTTTGTGAAGAACAAGAATGTAGGGGCTGTGCTTATAGCTTTGTCAGTGGTACTTGGCTTTTTCTTCTTAAAGATGATTAGCGGGTTGTCTCAGCAAGCAGGCGTTTACGGTTGCAACCCGAGCCAGCAGTGCCAATCCATAGCTTCAAGCCTTAACACCACTCACTTCTTAGTAGGGTTGTTAGCGGCTGTTTTCTCCCTCGGCGTTTACTTGTTCTTCTTCAACGCGAGCGAGGAAGCCATCTTGAAGAGGTTGGAGTTGGAGAAGGAGAAAAGCCTGGCTGAGGAGCGCTTAGCAATCATGCTTCAAGCCTTAGACGAGTCTGAGAAAGCCATATTGAAAGCGATAGCTGAGCAGGACGGCATAACCCAGAAAACCCTTGCTTTAAGAACAGGTTTTTCCAAGGCAAAGGTTAGCCAAGTCTTAACATCTTTTGAGAGAAAAGGTATTGTTAAAAGGGAAGCTAAGGGTAAAACTTACTCCGTTCACTTGTTAAAGCCTTTCTGAACGGTTATGAACGATAAAAAGAAGTTTTAAGCCTTTTAATACTTTAAAACCGCTATTTTAAGAAAAGGTTTAAGCCACAAAGTTAATAAAGAAGAGCCCTCACCAAGGGTTGAATGGCTGAGGATAAACAAGAAAGAAAATCAACCAAGAAGAGCAAGAGTCAGAGAGCAACGAAGAGGTCTCGTTCAGCAGGCCTCAGCAACCGAGCAAGACATTCTCGGAAAAAAAACGTTGCGGATGAGAAAACTCACCCGACAAGCCCGCGCAGACAAAGCGTTAAAACCACGGCCAAGCCCAAACCAGTGCTGGACGTGAACACGGTTCTAATAATACTCGCTGCAGCGGTCATAATATTCACCCAGTTCCAGATATCAAGCATTAACTCAGCGTTGGAATCCAGCCCTAAAAAAAACACTGTTTTTGGAGGAGACAACCTTAAAAACGTGGATGTGAGTCAGATAAAGAGCACAGCGCAAGGCATCGCCACGTTGTTCGCAGTTGACAAGATAAAAACCGCTCAAGACGCGATAAACGCTATGATACCTACAGGGACGCCTGAATACGGGGAAGAGATAGGAGGGATTAGCTACGACGACCCCGTAGCTGCTCTCAACTACCTGGCGAGACAGCTCTACCCTAGGATAAAGCAAGACGTTAAGCAGAACGATCCAGATGCGTGGCAGAGATACCTCAACCTTGCAGCTCAGCCCAGAGGAATAGCTTGCGAGTTCTGTTGTGGAGTCGGGCCGCAAGGAGTGGACCAAAACGGGAACCTCAGATGCGGATGCCAGCACAACCCTGCCGCTCAAGCTATAGCCTTGTGGTTAGTGAAGAACACTGACTACAGCGACGCAGAGGTGTTGAGGGAGGTTTACAGGTGGAAGTCGTTGTGGTTCCCAAAGAACATGGTTGGATTAGCGCTCAAAATAGCTGGAGGTGACGAGTCTGTTTTGAAAGACGTGCCAGGAATGGTGGGAGGTTGTTAAAAATGGAGAAGAACGTTTTGTTAACACTGGTATTGGTGGTGTTGTTAGTGGTGGCAGTGGTTCAAGCAGTGCAGATAAGCAGTTTGAAGACCAAGATAGAGCAAGGGAGCGTATCAGCGGGCTCTGGCTCGTCCAGCACCGCTGTCAAGTCAAGCGGCGGCTCTGGAGGAAGCGGAGGCGCTCCTCAACTGCCTTCAAGCCTTGAAAACCTGCCAGGAATGGTGGGGGGTTGCTGAATGGCAAAGACTAGTGAAAGGTTGACTGCTGCCAGCGCCGCCTTAGCAGGTGTTTTGGTACTTGCGCTCATAGTCAACCTTTTACTAACAATTTCTGCCAAGAACGCGTTTGAAGAAAAGATTGCCGAGCTAAAAGAGAAAGCAAGGCCTGCCAACATTCAACTATACATAATAACTCCTGAGAACTGCGACGGTTGCGCCAGCATCCAATCAGTCATTGACAAGGTTAAGAGAGGAACAAACGTGACCTTTCAGAAGGCGCTTTCCAGCAAGGACGAGGAAGCCCAGGAATTAATCAAAACTTACAACTTGAAAAAGTTACCCGCCCTAGTGGTGAAGGGAGAGCTGGAGAAAGCAGCATTAGGGTTTGAGAACAAGGGAGACGCGGAAGTGTTTGAAACAACCACCCCTCCCTACTACGACTTGTCAGAAAGAAGAGTTAAGGGGTACGTGGAGGTAATCAGACTAGACCCTGAGTGCGAGGAGTGCATAAACACTGGCCAAGTAGTGGAGCAACTGAGAAAATCAGGAGTTTACTTCTCAAGCGACAAAACAGTGAAGCTAGACTCCTCAGAGGGGAAGGCCTTGGTGGAGAAGTACGATATAACCAAGGCGCCAGCCTTGATATTTTCAAAGGAGCTTGGGGAATACCCTTTAATCTCTAACTGGGCAACGCTTGGAACCGTGGAGAAGGACGGGAGTTACGTGTTGAGGAACATCAATCCCCCCTACTACGACGTTGCCCAAGAAGAAGTGGCCGGATTAGTGAGTTTGGTGATGCTGACAGACCCTGAGTGCGAGGAGTGCTACAACGTAGAGGTTCACAAGAGCATCCTCCCCAGGTTCGGCTTGAAATTAG
>CAZTPT010000085.1:0-3677 GCA_964615705.1 uncultured Methanosarcinales archaeon | reverse complement strand
AATCCGAAGGCGGAGGCCATAGTGACTATGCCTCCAATAATTGGTCCTGTGCAGGCGATAGTGGTGAAGGAGAAGAGCATGCCTGTTATGAACACGTAAGCCGTCATGTCATCCCTTCTCGCGGCCAATCCTCTTTGAGGAAAGGCGAGGTTGAAAAACCTTGGTTTGAACCCTGTTATCTTAATAAGCCCTATTGCGAAAAGTATCGCTCCGGAAATCAGAAACGTCGCGTCTCTGAAGAAGGAGAACAAGAAGGAAACAGCGGATGTTGAGAAGCCGAGAGGGATGAAAATTGTTAGCAACCCTAGGAAGAAAACGTAGGTCATCTTGAAAAGCTCTTTCTTTCCGTGGAAGGAGTAAGTGAAGAATGCTGGGAGGACTACTGCCGAACAGGGGGAGAGCAAGGCGAGAAAGCCGCCCAGGAACGCCAGGATGAAAGACACCTTAATACCTGACTCCACAGGTTTCACAGGCATTATTAGTTCTCCTGAGTAAGCAAGCGCCACCGCGAACAATAATACTAGCAAGGTAAGAGTTTTCCAGTTCCAAAGGTTTATCCGTCCAACCTTCATCTCTGCTTACCAAGATTCTTTATTCATTGTTTTATAGACAGCGGCGAAGAAGTTTCTATAATCCTTTTAAAGAAGGAGTAAGGTTGAGCACCTGAAACTTTCCTCCCGTTTATGAAGAACGTCGGGGTTGAGGAAACCCCTCTCATCATCCCGCTGTAGGTGTCATGCTTCACGTCTTGCAAGTAAGTATTGCTCTCCACGCATTCTTTGAGGTATGATGTGTTGAGCCAGCTGAGTGAGGAGGAGAAATTGAGGATGTTTTTCATGCTGCCCCACCCCGAGTTTTTCTTCTTCTGCTTCTCGTAAAGCCAGAGGTGGTACTCCAGGAATTTCTCGCTTCCGTATTTTTTGTAAACGCATTCTGCTGCAAGAGCAAGCCTTTTAGAGTCTTCTCCGAGAAACGCGAAGTCTTTGAAGACGAATCTTACCTTGCCTCTGTCGATGTATTCTTTTTTCAACTTAGGGAATGTTTCTCTATCAAACCTTCGGCACCACTGGCATTGATAGTCGTAGAAGTAAGTTATGACTACTTCGGCGTCTTCGTCCCCAGCAAAGGGGTCCGGGCTTAAAAAGTCTTGGAGGTTATCGGTTGATATCGCCTGGCTTGTGAAAGGCGATTGTCGCCCGTCGTCCAGCACAGATGCTAGTTTCATCTTAAGGACGAATCCTCCGCCGATTAGGAGGGTTAAAGCGCTTAGGAAAAGCACTGCTAACTTGTAGATGACTGAAGATTGTCGCGTTGATTGCGCGCCCTTCCCTGCCTTTTTTTCAACTCCTCGCTTCTTTTTCAAAGAGCACCTCCCTTTGTCTTGAAAACGTTTGATAAACCAGCAAGGGTTGAATTAAATGTCACCCTTGAAGATTGTTCTGGGCTAAAGGGTGTGTGAACCTTAACCATCCTGCTAAGCAACGCAGCTAAGCGCGTCTGAGGGCGTTAAAAAATTGGAATAAAAGTGTGAAAAGTTCAAAGCTTGCTCAGCCTGCCTTCTTTTATGTAGCCCACCAGGGCGTTCCACTCTTCCCTCTTAAGCCTGACAAGGTTTCCTTCATCTCCTATCCTGACTTCTTCTTCCTCGACCACCACTTGGGGGCAGTGCTCGCAGTCACCACACAGATTTAATGTTTTTTCCATTTTTCACCTCCTCTCTGAGTCCAAGTCGCTTCTGCGAAGCGTTTTTCGAATTGGGAGCGTTCCCACGCCTCTGAGAATATTTGAGTTTCTCCCTTTAAGTCGTGTCAGAGATGGATTGTTTGACACTATGTGCAGGCAGAACTTGCTCATGTGCTTGTCAATGATTTCCATTAGTGGAACAATGGTTTCTTTATTTAAAGAGTAAACCCTGTATTTTCCCTGCCTTTCAATACTCACGAAGCCGCAAGTCCTTAACCTTTTAAGATTGTGTGAAACAACGCTTTGTTCAAGCCCTAGCCGCTCTATTAGTTCCGACACGTTCATCGGCTTCTTGCGCAACTCGTTGATTATCCTTAGCCTGTGGTGGCTGGTTAAGGAGCCGAAGAACAACTTGTAAGCGTCATAAAGAAGATCTTTAGAAACCCCTTTTTCACGCATGTCTTTCTTATTCATATGTATTGTTATCACATACTTCATGTATAAATGTTTTGGTTAGTAGTGGAAACTCGCTGAAGTTAACAGCGACTAATTCACTCGTTCGTCTTTAATCACCACACCGTCTCTCAACTCTATTACGCGTTGGACTAGTTTCTGATGCTCTGGTTCGTGAGACACCATCACTATAGTTTGTTTGAGTTCCTCGTTCAACTTCATGAATAAGCGCAGTATTTCGCTTCCCGACTTGCTGTCAAGATTCGCTGTTGGTTCGTCAGCGAAGAGTATCCTCGGCTTGTTCACCAAAGCCCTCGCGACAGAAACTCTCTGCATCTGTCCTCCAGAAAGTTCCGAAGGGTAATGCCTACTTCTGTCCTCAAGGCCAACTTTTCGCAACATCTCCACCCCCTCTTTCTCCGCCACACTTTTTGGAACCCCTTGCTGAAGCAAAGGGAGTATAACGTTTTCCAAAGCAGTGAGTTCTGGAAGTAAAGCGTAGTCCTGAAACACATAGCCTAGCTTGGCAAGCCGATAGTGAGATTTTTGAGTTTCAGACAAGTAAGCCACGTCTTCGCCGTCAATTATTATCCTTCCCTCCGTAGCCTCGTCTAACAAGCCGAGGAGGTGGAGCAAGGTGGACTTGCCTGAGCCGCTAGCGCCAACAATAGCCACGAACTCCCCCTCCCTTACGCTAATACTCACCCCGTTGAGGGCGTTCACCTTCACTTTCCCCATCTGATATATCTTTTTAAGGTTCTCTGTTACGATTATGTTTTTCTCTTTCATTGCAGTCAACCTCCGACAAGTTCTATTATATTCTTGCGAACCACGGCGAGTGAGGGTATCAACGCTCCGAGAAGGGAAGCCAAGAATACGAGTACACTGGAGATGATGTAAACCCCTGTGTTAAAAACGGGGGTGATGTCTCCCAAGGGTCCCTCTACTGGATTACGCTGCAGGTATTTAAACAAGAAAAAAATAATTGCTGAACCGAGGATTACGCCTGCGAGACCGTAAAAGAAAGAGGTGGAAAGGTAAGAGCAAACCACGGTTCGATTCTTGATCCCAACTGCTTTCAACACACCTATCTTTTTCTTATTATTCAAAATGTTTATGTAAATAATAATAACGACCGTTATAAACACGATGAACAAACCAACAGTTCTGAAAATCTTGTTTATTATGTCAAAGCTGTCCGTTATCACCTTAGTAGTCATTGCTTTATCCTGCCAAGTGAGTATCTGCTGGTTTATCCCTAACTCTTTCAACCTCCTAACATAAGCCAGCTCAGTTCCTGTTGGAACCCTTACCACTATGAAAGAGGCTTTGTTTGAAATGTTTAGAACCCTCTCTGCTTCTTTAAAAGTAATGTATCCTGAAACCACAGCGTAGATATCTTTGGGGTCGAGTATGCCTTTCAACCTGTAAGTTCTCACAACGCCGTTCTCGTATCTCGCTACGACCTTATCCCCGACCTCTGCGCCCAAGGCGTCCTCTTTGGGGAGAAGCAGTTCTTCCCCTTTGCCAACGAGTTCGGC
>CAZTPT010000084.1:0-3738 GCA_964615705.1 uncultured Methanosarcinales archaeon | reverse complement strand
GGTTTAAACACCACTTCAAAAAAGAGGTGTGTGGTATGGGGCGCTCTGCTTCTAAACGGGTGAAGAATAAGGAGAACTACAACGAAAAAGGTTCTAAGCTTAAAGTCCTGGAAGACTTCAAAAGCGTTGGGGGAGCTGTGAAAAAAGTCTTGGACCAGTACAGCTTTAAAGCCAAAGACATAGATATCAACGTTCTCATATCAAAGAAGTCACGGGAATACGTGCCCGTCTACGAGGTCAGCCTCTCCAGCGTTTCAGAAACCACAGAGCTAGTCCTGGAAAGGATTAGGCAGGAACTCATAAGGATGGTCAGCCTAGGAGTGCCTGAGTTAGCAGACGTGAAGAAGGCGAAGCTGGTGGAGGAAACGTTTGAGGAAGCAATAACCGACTTGGTGAACAAGTACTTCCCAGACCTGGACGAGGAGACCCAGGCGTTCCTGAAAAGTTACTTAGTGACTAAGAGCCTCGGTCTGGGAGACCTTGAATTTCTCATGAGCGACCACAACTTAGAAGAGGTGGTGGTGAATCAATCCTCTGAACCAGTCTGGGTGTACCACAAGAAGCACGGGTGGCTGAAGACGAACGTCTTCTTGAAAGACGAGGAACAAGTAAGGCACTACGCCTCCCTCATAGCGAGGAAGGTGGGGAGGCAGATAACCGTGTTAGAACCCTTGCTAGACGCTCACCTAGAGGAAGGGGACAGGGTGAACGCCACTCTAATGCCAATCTCCACTGAGGGGAACACCATAACCATTAGGAAGTTCTCAAGAGACCCTTGGACAATAACTAAGTTCTTACAGTCAAGAACCATCAACGTGGAAGCAGCGGCCCTGATATGGATGGCCATCCAGTACGAGTTATCCGCCATAATAGCGGGAGGGACTGCTTCAGGGAAGACTTCCACGCTTAACGTGTTAGCAACCTTCATACCCCCCAACCAAAGGGTTATCAGCATAGAAGACACGAGGGAGATACGTCTCCCAAGCTTCCTCCACTGGGTTCCTCTCAACACCAGGCTGCCCAACGCTGAGGGTAAGGGAGAGATAACCATGGAGGACTTGCTAGTTAACAGCCTCAGGATGAGGCCTGACCGAATCCTGGTAGGCGAGGTTAGGAGGAAGCGGGAAGCGGAGACGCTCTTCGAAGCAATACACACAGGACACTCCGTGTACGCCACGTTCCACGCCAACAACGCAGAGGAAACCATTGAGAGGCTTACCAATCCGCCTATCAGCGTTCCTAAGATAATGCTCCCAGCGATATCTCTAATAATAGTCCAGTTCAGGAACAGGAGGACTGGCACGAGGAGGACATTCCAAGTAGCGGAGATACTCCCTGACTCCACTCCTAACGTGTTGATGCAGTACGACGCCAAGAAGGACGATTTGGTAAAGGTGAACGAGTCAAAGATACTCTACAAGCACCTGCGAATGTACACGGGTTACTCCTTGGCGGAGATGAGGAAAGAGTTAGAGGAGAAGAAGAAGGTTTTGAGCTACCTCCTCAAGAACGAGATAACCAGCGTGGAAGGAGTTGGGCGAGTGATGGCAGAGTATTACACCAACAAGGAGTACTTGTTGAGCATGGTGAAGCAGAACAAGGGGTTAGGGTGAACGCTTTTGCTCTACAAGAACATATCTAAAAGGTTCAAGGACCTGGGTTTAAAGCTTAGAGAGGCGAGGATGCCTCTCTCGCCGGAGGAGTACGTTAAGCAAACAGTGGTGTTATCACTCTACCTCTCCATCGCTGTAAGCATAATAACCTTCTTGTTCACCAAAAAACCAGCATCCTTCCTAGCATTCCCACTCTTATTAGCGCTGTCCTTCTTCTACCTCATACACAGGGTTGACGTGGTGATAAAGAAGAAGAGGGAAGGCATAAACAAGGAGATCATCTACGCGGGCAGGTTCTTAATGATAGAGCTGGAGTCCGGCGTGCCCGTCTATCAAGCCTTCAAAAACCTGGCGGAGAACTACCCCGTGCTTGGGGAATACTTCCAAGACGTTGTGAGGAGCGTGGAGTTCGGCACGCCGCTGGAAGACGCGTTGGAGAAAGCCATCAACAACTCTCCCTCGCCAGAGCTGAGAAGGGTGTTGTGGCAACTCCTCAACTCGCTCAAGACCGGGGCTGACGTGTTAGCTTCTCTCAACGCGGTCCTCGACCAAGTGGTGCGGGAACAACAAATCCAAGTGAAGGAGTACGGTAGGAAGCTCAACCCGTTAGCCATGTTCTACATGATGGCAGCGATAATACTGCCTTCTCTCGGAACCACTATGCTCATAGTTCTCGCCACCTTCATAGGCTTCACCCTTCCGTTGAGCGCCCTCCTCATCATAGTAGGGCTGCTAGGATTCCTGCAATTTATGTTCCTCGCAATAATCAAGTCTCCCACGCCCCCCATGGCTATTTAGAAATGAAGATAAGGATAAGGATTAAGAAGGAAGAAGAACTTAAGAAGAAACGCGTAAAGGAAGCCGCGAAAAAAGAAGCGGAGAAAGAAGATGTCAACGCTCCTCCGCCTAAGATTGGGAGGGAGAAGAGAAAGCAAAGCGTTGCAAAGAAGCCTCGGAGGAAGAAGTTCTCGTTCAAGAAGCACTTAGTAAAAGCAGGGTTTGAATGGGACGAGAAAGAGGTTAAGAAGAAGTTGTTCAACACCGCCGTGGTTCTGAGCGTGTTGTTCTCCTTCTTCGTCTTAGCTTCCGCCGCTAAGGCGGGGAAGAGCTTGAAAGAAGTAGTCACCTTCCTCGCGGGTTACTGGACGACGGCTTTCTTCTTGCTGGTAATACTCCTAGCACTACTATTCGCTGTCTTCCTCGACGTGCGGGCTTACAAGAGGGCGAGAGAGGTTGAAAGAGTGCTCCCTGACTTCTTGCAATTAGCATCAGCGAACATTAGTGCAGGCATGACCATTGACAAAGCGTTATGGTTCGCGGTGAGGCCTAATTTCGGAGTGTTAAGCAGAGCGATGGAGGAAGTGGCCAAAGCAACTTATGCAGGGAAGGATTTGAGAGACGCGCTTCACGACTTCGCCAACAGCTTTGACTCCGCCTTGTTGAAAAGGTCTGTCAGCTTGATAGTGGAGGGGATAAACTCCGGGGGGGAGATGGCGTCACTTTTGAACAGGGTTGCTATGAACATCCAAGAATCCCAAATACTCAAGAAGGAGATGGCTGCCAACGTCACCACTTACGTCATATTCATAGCCTTCGCAGTTCTCATAGGGGCTCCCTTCCTCTTCGCACTAGCAACCCAGTTGTTAATCATAATAAAAGCTATAACTGGAAACATAGGAATCTCCACTGTTTCCAGCGGTGGCTTCTTCTCCTTCAAGATAAACCCTGACGTGGTGAAGGTTTCACACTTTAAGCTATACGCCCAGTTACTCTTAATCGTTACTTCCTTCTTTGCAGGCAGCATTATAAGCGTGATAAGAAAGGGGGACGTCAAGGAGGGAGCGGTGTTCATCCCGCTGCTAGTGATAGGGACGTTGGTGCTTTACCAAGTATTCTCCTTTGTGCTAGGGCTGCTATTCTCCAGCATGATATAGAAAATGTGTGGTAGAACTGCTAACCCTGAACCAACCCCTCAAAAAACAAAAGATTTAAATACTGAAAAACCCGTTTTCTCAGGAAGACCCGTGAAGGGTTTAAAAAGTCGTGAGGTGAATGGTTATGAAGAAGGGACAAGCAGCCATGGAGTTCTTGATGAGTTACGGCTGGGCAATACTCGTAGTGCTAG
>CAZTPT010000083.1:0-3765 GCA_964615705.1 uncultured Methanosarcinales archaeon | reverse complement strand
AACGCTTCAGGAGTGGAACGACGCTTTGAATGATTACGTGCAGAGAGTTCTTGAGTACTTCTCAAGCCTGCCTCGAGACGAGTTGTACGCGTGGATAGTGATAGGCGCGGGGGCTTTGCTGCTCGTCACAGGGTTGCTACTCCTCTGAGCAGGGACACAACATTTTTATAATTAAGGATAACACCTATCCGCATGGGGGTTGAGGAATTGTTGGAAAGGGTTAAGAAGAAGATAGACCCTGGCGACAAGCACGCCGCCAAGGTTGAACGAGTGGTTAAGCGCATAAACAAATCATTGGCAGAGAAAGGGATTGTGGCTGAGTGCGTGGTGGGGGGGAGCTTTGCCAAAGGCACCCATTTGAAAGGAGACCACGACGTTGACTTGTTCGTCAGGTTTGACAAGCGTTACAAGGACAAGGAGTTGCCCTCCTTGTTAGGGAAGGCGCTGCCTTTCAAGGCGAAGAAGTTGCACGGCTCAAGGGATTACTACCAGTTCACCTATCAAGGCTTAACCTTTGAAGCAGTCCCGGTAATCAAGATTAGCAACTACTCAGAGGCTAGGAACGTGACCGACCTCAGCCCTTTGCACGTGGAGTACGTGAAGAAGCACTTCAAGAAGAATCCGTGGCTTGCGGGCGAGGTGAGGATTGCCAAGCAGTTCTGCAAGGCGAACAAGGTTTACGGCGCGGAGTCATACATCCAAGGCTTCTCAGGCCACGTGGTTGACTTGTTAATCATACACTACCAAGGATTCCTAAGCTTGGCAAGGGCGGCTTCTCAGTGGGGGAAGAGAGTTGTCATAGACTTGGAGAAGCACTGGTCCAACCCTTTAAAGGAGTTGAACAAGTCAAAGTTAGAGTCCCCCTTAGTGGTCGTGGACCCTTTGCAGCCTGACCGAAACGCGTCAGCCGCTTTGTCGGTTGAGAAGTTCGAGTTGTTCAAGACTCGGTGCAAGGAGTTCTTGCAAAGCCCTAGCGAGGAGTTCTTCAAGCCTAAGAAGCTAAGCTTGAAGGAGTTGAAGAGGAAAGCCGGGGAGGACGAGCTCATAGTGTTAGAGGTGTGGGGTTACAAGAACAAGGAAGACGTCCTGGGTTGCAAGCTCAGACAGGTCCACGAGTACGTTTACAAGAAGTTGTTAGAGCAGGAGTGGGGCGTGGTGGAGAGTGACTGGGAGTTGGTGAGGAAGAAGTCTGGGAAGGGGTTGGAGAAAGAGTTGCACATGTTGTCCTACTTCATCGTGTCCAAGGAAGGGGAGCCCTACATCGAGAGGCAGGGGCCGCCGTTGCACTTGAAGGAAGAGGTTAAACGCTTCACCAAGAAGCACCCGAACGCCTACGTGCGGGGAGGCAGGGTTTACGCAAAGGTGAAGAAGAAGCACTCAACCCCTGAAGGATTAGTGCAGGACTGCTTGAACCACAAGTACGTCCAGGAAAGGGTTAAGAAGTGCTTTTTCCTAGAGGTGTGATTTTGGGAACTGCTTGGAAGGATTCCTTAACCGTGTTCTTAAAAGGAGCCCTTATGGGGTTCGCAGACCTCATCCCTGGAGTCTCCGGAGGCACAATGGCGTTCATAACAGGGATTTACGACAGGTTGATAGACGCGTTGTACTCCTTGACAGAGCTTGCCAGGCCGTCTAAGAAGCGGTTCTGGGCGTTGGTGAAGGAGCAGGACTACGCCTTCCTCGCACCCTTAGCAGCGGGTATAGCGTTCAGCTTGTTGTTGCTGAGCAGGGCGGTGTTCTACATAGTCACCGAGCAAGCAGCGTTGAGCTACGCGTTCTTCTCCGGCTTGATACTCGGCTCCGCCGCCTTGCTCTTCGGAAAGGTAGGGAGGCATACATTCGTGAAGGCAGGGTTCATAGCGGCAGGGCTAGCCGTGGGGGTGTTGCTTGCCAGCGTTTCAGGAGTGGAGGCTTCAAGCTCTCTGCCGTTCTTCTTCGCATCCGCCGCAGTCGCCATCACCGCCATGCTCCTCCCAGGGATTTCAGGGTCGCACGTCTTGGTGATGCTCGGGCAGTACAGCCACGCGTTGAAAGTGTTGAAGGAGTTCAGAGTTGTGGAGGGAGCGGTGTTCTTGCTAGGCGCGCTCACCGGCTTGGCATTGTTCTCCAGGATTATCCACTACTTCTTACACAAGCACAGGGAGGCGTCGCTTAGCTTCCTAACAGGGTTAATGATTGGGAGCTTGAAAGCGACTGTTCTCACCGCTTTCAAAGGAGGAACTCTGGCTTGGCCTTTGGCGTCAGCCTTCGCAGGGTTTTCCCTGGTCTTCTTACTGGAGAAGGGAGGTGCGTCTTGACTAGGAGGACGTGGTTGAAGGAGGAGTTAAGCAAAGGCTTTGTTTCATTACAGGAATTGGCGTACTCTTCAGGCTTGGACTTGAAGGACTTGGTTGAGGACTTCCACCACGTCAAGCTCAGCGCGGAGAGGGAGGGGTTGAGGGTGGAGGTGAAGCCTCCTCGGTGCAAGGGTTGCGGATTCGTCTTTGAGGAAAGGGTGAAGAAGCCGAGCAAGTGCCCGAGGTGCAGGCATGAAAGGGTTGAGCCCGCGAAGTTTAGGATTGCGAAGAAGGAAGGTTTTTAAAAAGAGAAGGCTTACCCTTCTCTTATGGGGTTGGCCGAGGAGGAGTATTGGTTGGTGTGCGGAGACGGGTCTGCGAGGCCTGCTTCCAGCTTCCGAGAGAGTGGCGAGGCAGAGAAGAGGCTCAAGTTGAGGTTGAAGGTTAAGGCGGGCCACGTCGTTGAAGCGTTGAAATGGTGAAGGAGTCCTTGTTTTTAACCGGTTTGGCTTTAACGCTTCTCGGATTCTTCCTGCTAGCTTTCTCCGCGTTGCAAGGAGGGTTTAAGGATTCCAAGTTCTTCGTTGGAGGAGTGGTGGGGTTTGTGCCTTTCGGGTTCGCTAACGACAAGGAGTTCCTCTACCTCGGCTTGGCCTTGACGGCGCTTCTATTCCTAGCCGCATTCTTCCTGCTCAGGAGTTGAGAAGCGGAAGCGAATAATAACAGGGACACCCCCGCGGTTATGAAGGAGTCTGCCAAGTTGAAGACAGGCCAAACCTTGAAGTCTAAGAAGTCGACCACGAATCCCAGCCTTAACCTGTCCGTTAAGTTGCTAACAATCCCTGCTAATATTAACAAGATACCCGCCCTTTCCAACCCTTTCAGTTTTGGCAGCTGCCAAGCTATGAACGCGAGCACTGCTACGGAGAGGAAAGTCAAGTACGGGTTGAAGCCTTGCAGAGAGCCGAAGCTAGCGCCGGTGTTCTTCACAAGGGTGAATGAGAAGAAAGAAGTGTTAAGGGTTGCCCCTCTGAGGGCTTTCACTTTGAAGTACTGGTCCAGCAACACGAGGAATAAGAGGACTAATAGTTCTCTTCTAGAAAGAAGCCCAAGGATCCTTCTTGACGAAGCGTCCCTTCTCACTCTCCACCTCTGCAATTCTTTCAAGGTTCTTAATTCTTTGATCCATTGAGTCAAGCGAAGACTTTATAGCGTCCAGCTTCGCCAGAACTAGCTCTAACTCCCTCTTCAAGTCTTGCCCTTGTGGTTGAGGCGTTAAGGGTGGGTGGAGTTCTGCAACTGACGACGGAGTCGTTAAAGGGGATGACTCGAAGTCCTTGTAATTCAACGCTGAGGGTTGAGGCGTTGATTCCTTCTTCTCCTCTAAAGGAGGGAGTTCTGAGTCGAGGTCTAAGTCGTCGTCCTTCCAAAACTTCACCTTCTCCAAAAAACCCATTGCAATTAGAACTAGGGAGCAACGGCTTAATAA
>CAZTPT010000082.1:0-3773 GCA_964615705.1 uncultured Methanosarcinales archaeon | reverse complement strand
CCTCACCTTCACGTACAGCAATTCAAGGAATAACACCGCCAACGCAAGCGCTAGGAATTGCTGGGTTAAAGGCTTCGCCTTCTTCTTCTCCACTTCCTCCCCGTTCAGCAACGCGCTCTCAGAGCCGCTCGCTTCTTGGTAAACATCGGACTCCTTGGCATTCAACAAGTTCACCGCTATCTTTTTATTCTTAAATGTGTAGACTCCTTGCTTGTCCATCACGAAGGAGGACTCCGCCAAGTCCCCAGAGGGGAGCTTCACCCGCTCCCCCTTCGCGAGGCGCGTAATCCCCCCAGTCCTCAGGTTCAAGCTGTTAACGCTGGGGGTGCCTGTCAAGACGTCAAGCATCCTCTTCCAAAAGATTGGGTAGAACAAGTCGTTCTTGAAAGTGGTTCGCCTAACCTTGCCGTCAATGGTTACGTCTGAGTCGAACAAGCCGTAGTAGAGAATGCTCCCCTTCCCCCTCTTCTGCAACGCTATGATTGCTGAGTCGTCGCTCTTCGCCTTCGCCACCACTACCGCATCCTTAGCGGGCTTTACGTTGAAGTAGTAGTCCGCGTGGCCGAAGTTCACGTCCTTCGTTATCGCCTCTGGCTCGGGGTCCGGCTTTACCACGTCCGAGCCCTGAGCGTTTTCAGACACGAAGCTGACGGGTAGCAATGGTTGCAAGGGTTCAAACCCGAACATCCCCTTTTGAGGCGTGATTATCAAGGACGCTCCCCGCTCAACTGCTTCCTCTATGTCCCTGAACAAGCCAGGCAACACCTTGTCCTGGTCAAAGTCTTTCAGTATTATAAGGTCGTGAACCACCCTTATGGACTTTGGAGGGACTGCTTTCTCAACCTTCAAGGAGTAAGCGGTCTTCTCGTTTATCGCTTTCAAAGCCAGCCACAAGTTGCTCTCCTCAACGTCCGGGTCGTTGGTGATGAACAACACCTTCAACTCGGTTCCTTCAGGCGTGCTTATGAACGCTTTGTTATCCACTGGGAAGTCGTCACTCGGCTCAAGAGTTACCTCGCTTACCCCTTTCGGGGTTGAAAAGGTGAACACTTCAGAACCCTTAGGCGACAAGGTGAGGGTTTCCTCTATGTTCCCAACCTTCAACGTCACTTGCTTCTCCTCATCGTAGTAATTCTTCACCTGAACACTGGTCTTCTCGTCGCCAACAAGCAAGTCAACTATTCCCACGTTCCCAGCCTCGCTAGTCACAGGCATGAATGCGACCAAGGCGCCTTTAGCCGTTAAAGCGTTCCTCAACGCTTCCAAGTCAGAGTCCACCTCTGTTTCTAAGAAGTCGCTTATCACCACCACCCTTGACCCTTTAGACGCGTAGTCAAGAGCGGTTCTTAAAGAGTCGTAAAGAGCGGTGGAGGTGTCGCTGGGCTGCAACGCTTTCAAGTAGTCCTTCGCCTCCCCCGAACTAGCTCTTTCAAGTGCTATGAACGGCGTGTTCCGCACCAAGATTATGGTGTTCTCAGACCCTAAGTTGTCAAGGGCTAACCGCTTCGCCTCCTCAAACCTTGTCCCTGAAGGAGTCCTCGCCTGCATGCTAGCGCTAGCGTCCAGCACTATTACGACGTGGTTTGCCAACTCCTTCTCAGGCACCATGGCGTAAGGCTTAGCCAACGCTAGAGACATAACTATTATTGCGAATAATTGTATCCAGAACAACCAGTCCTTTGTGAACCTCTTGAAAAAGCTTCGCTTGTCAGAAGCCCCGAGGTCTCTCAGGAAGAACATCAAGCTGGGAATTACTCTCTCCTTGGGCTTAGGCCTTATCAAGTAGAGGGCTATCAAGGGCAGAGAGGCTAGCAAGGCGTAGAGCCCTGAAGGGTTCAAAAAATAGTTTTGCAAGTTGAATAACGCCACCCTTAAACTCCTCTTTTCCCAGTTTGAAGGCTAGGAGCCTTTAAGTAAGTTGCGAGGCACACCACTCTTATATAGTTTTGCTTGTAGAATGGAAAAACCCTTTTAAAGCGAGTAGTCTTCCCAGGAAGGGTGAAGCAGGAGGTCAGGGTTTTAGGGATTGACGACGCCCCTTTCGACAAGTTCAACCCGTTGGAGAGGGAGGTGTTAGTCGTAGGGACGTTGTTCAGGGGGGGCTCATTCCTTGACGGATTGCTCTCAACCAAGGTTGAGAAGGACGGGAGCGACGCCACGGCAAAGCTGGTGGAGATGATTAATAATTCAAAGTTCAAGCCCCAAGTCCAAGCAATACTCCTAGACGGGATAGCCCTTGGAGGATTCAACGTGGTGAACGTTTCCTCGCTAAGCGAGGAGACAGGGATACCCGTGGTGGTGGTTGTGAGGAACATGCCCGACGTTGAGAGGTTCATAGCCGCTTTGGAAAAACTCGGCATGAGGGAGAAAGCGGAGATGGTGAGGAAGATGCCTAAACCGGTGAGGATTAACAAGGTCTACGCGCAGCTCACAAACATTCCAAGAGAGCAAGCGAGAGAGTTGTTAAGGATTTGCTCGCCGAGGAGCCACGTCCCTGAAGCGATAAGGGTTGCTCACTTGATAGCGTCGGGGATAGTGCTTGGGGAGTCTCGGGGGAACGCCTAGTTCTTGAACAACAAGTTACCCCGCCCCTTCTTAACCTTCCTCACCAACCCCTTCTCCTCCAACTCGGCAACGATTAAGGATAGCTTCGCTTCTGAGTAAGGAAACTCCTTTCTCAACTCCTTCTGAGGAACCCTTCCATTCCTCTTCACGAACTCGTAAACCTTTGCAGCGTCTTCGTCTAAAGAAGAGCGCTTCTTCCTCCAAGGCTTGAGCTTGAACGCCGCCGCTAGGATCAACGCGGCCAGGGCTAACGCTAAGAGGGGGGGCGCCTCGCCCTTACCTGGTTGTTCTTCCAGCGAGAACTCCACTGCTATGTCGCTGAAGTTTGCGTCCTCCGCGCCTATGGCGGGGAAGAGTATCAAGTCTAACAAGTACTCTCCTTCTCCTTCCACCAAGACGTGCTCCTCAGCGGTTGAGGGTAACAAATCCTTCCCCAGGGATTCTGCTCTCAACAAGTAGTTCCCGGGGGGGACTTCTAAGGAGTAACTCCCCTTAGCAACCACTTTCTGCACAGGGGTGGTGTTAATCGTTATCAACGCTGTGGCGGGTTGGAGTGAGAAGTCGTAAACGCTCCCTTTGATAACTGCTGCTTCAGCTACTTGTGTTAAGAGCAAAGCACAAGCCACTAGCAAAAAAGCCTTCTCCACCGCTAAGCGTTAGGGGGTTGGGAGTTATAAATTTTTCTCAGGGAAAATTCTTCTGGTAAGACGCGAAGACTTTCCCTTCTTCAGGGTTGGAGTATTATCTCCACCAAGTCAGGTGTTTCCACCAGGCTGAATCCTTTCTTCTTGAAAGATATGGGTTTGCCCTCTCTCAAGTTTAACTCTAACATTAAATCGTTATCGTTGCAATCCTTGATGTGCACGTTCAACTCGTCCCTCTTCTCTTCTGTTTTAATGATGCGGAGCGGTTCTATACTGGTTGAAGGGCTGCCGAGTTGGAGGAGTTTCCTTGTTTTTATCCCGTCGCTTTCTTTGTAGAGGAGGTACAGAGTGCTGTAATAACTCCCCCCGCCGAAATACTTGGAAGGAGCCCAGTACGACGTTTCTCCAATTATGAAGTTGTCAGTTGAATAAATTACTTCTTTCTTCAGGGTGTTCCCGTAATAATACCCGCTTAGAGGAACGTCTTCTTTAAGCGGGAGGAATTCCTCGGCAAAAATTTCTAGCAAACTCTTCTCAGAAGTTTTTCTTCTTTGTCCTTGTTTT
>CAZTPT010000081.1:0-3828 GCA_964615705.1 uncultured Methanosarcinales archaeon | reverse complement strand
ACAAGGAGAAGGAGGAGTTGCTCTCAATAAGCCTTTACTCGCCCGGCTTTGAAAAGGTGTTGATGAAGAGGAGGGGTGTTGTCAAAGGGGCGGAGTGCTTCTCTTCAGAGAAGGAGTTGCTGGAGCGGTTTAAGGAGTTGGTTTTGGAGTTTGACCCGGACGTCATAACCGGGTGGAACGTGATAGACTTCGACTTGGACTTCTTGGAGAAACAGTTTAAGAAGGCAGGAGTCCCATTCGACTTGGGGAGGTCTGAGGAGAGGTGCAGGCTTCGCAGGTACGAGTCCTTCTTCAGAGACTCCACAGCTGACTTCAAGGGACGCGTGGTCCTTGACGGGTTGCAGTCTTTAAGGGTTTCATTTATAAGGCTTGAGAACGGGAGGCTTGAAACCGCTGCAAAGGAGTTTTTGAATGATTCCAAGCTGATAAGCGGTCCTGACAAGTATTCCTTGATAATGAAGGCTTACGAGGAGAACCCTGAATTATTCGCTAAGTACAACTTGAAGGACTCCTTGCTCGCATACAAGGTGTTGGAGGAGTCTCAGGCGCTCGGATTGACCATTCAGCGCTCCCTCATAACAGGGATGCAGCTGGACAGGGTGAAGGCCTCTGTTGCTAGCTTTGACAACTTGTACCTCTCAGAACTGCGCAGTAGGGGCTATGTGGCGCCAACAGTTTCAAGGGTGGAGCGGGAGAAGAGGATAAAGGGGGGCTATGTGATGGAGCCGAAGCCTGGCATCTACGACTACGTTATAGTTTGTGATTTCAAAAGCCTCTACCCCAGCATTATTAGAACCTTCAACATAGACCCTTGGGCTTACGTCCCGGAGGAAAGAGAGAGACTTTACGAAAAGGAAGACTTGATAGAAGCGCCTAACGGCGCAAAGTTTAAGAGGGAGTTGGGAGTTCTTCCTGTGTTGCTGCAAAACCTTTACGAGAGGAGACGCGTTGCTAAGAAGCAGGGAAGGGTGTTGGAGAGCAACGCGATAAAGGTGTTGATGAACTCCTTCTTCGGAGTCCTGGCAAACCCTGCTTGCAGGTTTTACAACTTCAACGTCGCTAGCGCTATAACCTTGTTCGGTCAAGAAATTATAAAGCTGACCGCTGAGAAGATAAGGGAGAAGGGCTTCCAAGTCATTTACGGAGACACGGACTCAGTCTTCGTAAACCTGAACGTGGGGGACGTTGAAGAAGCGAGACGGATAGGGAAGGAGATAGAAGCTTTCATCAACTCCTTCTTCAAATCCTTCATCAAGGAGACTTACAATTTAGAATCCTTCTTAGAGTTAGAGTTCGAAAAGGTTTACAAGCGGTTCTTAATGCCTAAGCTGAGGACAGGGGAGTCGGGAGCTAAGAAGCGGTATGCGGGCTTGCAAGTCAAGAACGGGAAGGAAGTCTTGGACGTGGTTGGCTTGGAATTCGTGAGGAGGGACTGGACGGAGTTGTCAAAGAGGTTTCAAGCAGAGCTGTTAAGCAAGGTTTTCAACAAGGAAGACCCCTCGCTCTTCATAAAAGAGTTTGTTGAGAAGCTTAAGCAAGGGGTTTTTGACGACCTGCTAGTTTATCGTAAGGCTTTGAGGAAGAGTGTTGAGGAGTACACAAAGACTACCCCTCCCCACGTGAAGGCGGCTATGAAGCTGGCAGAGTTGGAGGGCAACGTGGTGGAGTACGTCGTGACCACAGACGGGCCTGAACCTGTTTCTGCCAGGAAGCACTCCATTGACTACGACCACTACGTTGAGAAACAATTAAAGCCCATAGCCGACTCTATACTCTCTTTTTACAACACCACCTTCGAGGAAGTCTTGACCCAGGACAAGCAAACAACTCTTAAAGGGTTTTAGTCTAACAACTTGAGGTATCCTTCCTTTTCTTCTAAGAACTTATCCCTCTTCAATTCTTCTAACAACCTTAGCGTTTCAGATTCAGGAAGTCCTTGCTGCTCCGCCTCCACTATGACTGCTTCTTTCTGAACAGATTTCCTCCTCCCTAAAACCATATCGCTTATTATGCTCATCAGTTTCAACTTGTTCTCGGTTCTTTGCTCCTCCACTATCCGGGAAGCCATCAGGCGCTGTATGCGCATTATTTCTTCAAAGTCAGAGCTATCCATCTCCCCAGGAACACAACCCCCTGGTTACTAGTATATTTATTTGTATATAAATATGTTTTGAACTTTTTGAGGCTTATCCTATACAAGGATATTTTTTACCTACTTCTAGGCTTTTAAGAGAATAAACGCCGCCTCTCCAGTATGAAATGCTCCAAACAATCCAACGCGTCAAAAGACGCCCTCATCCTTAACCCAGGAGGCCCAAACTCCAACACGTAGTCACTCCTGGACGCCTTCTTATGGCACACCGGACAAACCTTGTTCTCGTCCAACTCGCTAAGCCTGTTCTCCAACAACCGTTGCAGGTTACCCTCCTCCAAATCCCTCTTAATCTTCAACAAGTCATCTCTGCCAAGCCCTGCAATCAACGCCGCCAACTTGTTCACTTTGAAAACCTCCCTTGGTTGTTCCTTTAAGGAATAAACAAGAACAACCCTTTTTAAAACTTTCTGTGAGTAATTCAAAAGCGTGTGAAACTTTTAAAAACAAAAGCTTCTTAACGCAAGGCGTGGAGTTAACGTTCAAAACCAAGGAAAGTCAGGAAATGATAGACATAACCTCAGAGGTATCCAGAGCTCTTAAACATTTAAGAGCTAATAACGGGTTGTGCAGCGTGTTCACCCCTCACGCCACAGCAGCCATACTCATAAACGAGAACTGGGACCCAAACATCGCGACAGACTTCTTCCACGCCCTCAACAAGGCCATACCGCGAAGAGCGGGGTACCTTCACGACAGGGTTGACGGAAACGCTCAAAGCCACGTCTTAGCAGCTTTGATAGGACCTCAGGAACTCATACCTGTAAAGGACGGGCGCTTAGCTCTTGGGAGGTGGCAAAGCGTTATGCTCGTGGAGCTGGACGGTCCCAGGGAGAGAAGGGTCTTAGTTACTTTTACTCCTTCCAACGATTAATTATTTTCAAAAACGCGTTCAAGGTTGGAAACGTTTAGAGCGTTCATCTTAACAGCCTCCCTCAACCGCCCCAGACTCGCCAACACCTCAACCCTCTCCAACGACCCTAAGGGGTGGAGGCGTAACTGTTCACGCATAGCAGCGTATCTCTGCGCGGTTTCAGGACCAACTCTTACAGAGTGAAGCACTAGGGGTGGTTGCAAGGGTTTCTTTCCAGGCTTTGAAAAAACGATGTAAAAGTTGTGCTTTGAGCCGAACACCTTGTAAAAAGTGGCTGCTTGTTGCAACGCGTGCTTGAAGGAGGAATTAGAAAAACCGGTCTTTACCTCGTAGTAATCCACTATCAACCCCTTCCTGCTCGCTCTGAACGCCGCAACGTCTAACTCTCCAAGTACCTCGCTCTCCAATCCAGAGTAAGAGTAGCAAAGGTGGTGCTTCACAGCGTAATAAGAGTCTTGGGAGAGGTAGCTGTACAATGCCAACGTCAAGTAGTCGTGTAATTGTTTGGGATTCTCAGGGTTGCAGCCAGAGGAATACTTGTTGCGAGAAAACCTTATCCTTGGAAACTCCCTCTCCAATACCTTTAGCAGCTTGTCGTCACCTGAACCCACTTTTCAACCCCTTTAACCCAACCCATATTTATGCTTTTCTATATTGTAATTCTTTAAGAGTGGTTTCAAACAAAACAGAAAACTTTTAAAAATGAAAGCGTTGAATAATGTTTTATGAACAGCAGGTTATTAGTAGTTGTATTGATATTCGCACTCGTCTTCTCCAACATTTACTTGTTGCTCTCAAACGC
>CAZTPT010000080.1:0-3848 GCA_964615705.1 uncultured Methanosarcinales archaeon | reverse complement strand
GTTCAGTTCTTGCAAAGCCTCGGAATTAACCCGAGGAATGGGTCTTCGTGGCGCTTCATAAACGACTTGTCAGACGAGGAGTTGAAGCGATTGGTTGCCGGCATAATAATAAGGAGGGGTGACGAGGCAGAGCCTCACGACATCTTCACCAACATCTACGAGTTCCCCAAGTTTGAAGGGGTGTTCAGGGATGCCCGAGAGTTCGCGACGGTGTTGAACGCTTGCGGCAGGCTTGGAAGGGCGTCTCACGGCATCGGAGCTTGCCTCGGAGACCCTTCGCTTCAGCGCAAGGCGTTGAAAACTTACGAGGAGTATAAGAGGGAGATAGTGAAGGCTTTGAATTGGTACAGGGAAAATGCTGGTTCGAACAGCGTTGTCAAGGGGGATAACTTCTTGATTATAAACGCCGGTGACTCGGTGAGGGACACCATTATAGGGACGTTGGCGTCCATACTTGCTAAGTCGTCAGACTTCCCAGAAGGTTTCTTCATACTCTCAATGGCTCGCAAGGATGACTCCGTGACTAAGATTTCTATCAGGGTGGTTGGCAACCCTGAAGGGTTGAACTTGAGGAGAGTGATTTCAGAACTCGCCTCCTCGGTGGGCGGGGAGTTTGGCGGGCACGACTACGCAGCAGGCGCGATAATCCCTTCCTCTAAGGAGGGTGAGTTTTGCAGGGCTGCGGAGGAAGCGTTTAAAAAGCTAAAATTAACTACTTAAAAGTAACAAAAACAGAAACATTTATATACTACTTCTTCTTAACCACTGTTAAGTAGTTTCAAGGTGGTTGTGGTGTCCAGGCTGACAATGATTATACTGGCTTTCGTTGCGGGGATGCTTTTCAGCAGCTTATACATAGAAGCAACAGGGGCTAAGCCCTTCTTTGAAGCCCCGAAAAGGTTTGGACTGGCAGGCAAGGAAACCTTGTTGAAAACTCCGAAGGACAGGGTTTCAGAAAAACAAATACTCGTGTACAAAGACAAAGTGGTGCTGGACTTGAAGAACGCCGAGTGGTCCACGTTCACCCCCACGAAGAGCATGGTGCCCGTTCTTGACAAAGGCGCCAACGCCATACAAGTAAAACCGAAGCCTGGCTGCGCCGACGTCGGGGTAGGCGACATAGTGTCCTACACCTCTGAATATGCAGAAGGCACCATCATCCACAGGGTTATAGCCACAGGCAAGGACTCTGAAGGAAGATACTTCGTAGTGAAAGGAGACAACAACCCAGAGCCGGACCCGGGAGTGGTGAGGTGCGAGCAGATAAAAAGAGTGTTAGTAGCTATAATCTACTAGTCCAATCTATCCAAGCGCTTCCCCTTCTCCAACAAGTAAGCGCTCACCAACTCGCTGACAGGGTCCTCGTAGTAATCCAAGCAAACCAACCCGACTAAGCGCTCCTGCGAAGGATAATGCTTTAAAGTTGCGTTAATAGCGTCCTCCAAGGACTTCTCAGGGTAGCAGCAATGATGCCTCGCCTCAATCACCCCCCTCTCAGCGTCAATCACGCCTTCAAGGTAGCACGCGCCTCCCCTCTGAGAAGGGTATATCAATACGGCCTCATTACTCATCCAAGCAGAGATTCCAGGATCTGAGAAGACCAAGTAAGAACAAGGCCTGCTAAGCGTGAAAGGAACATCTCTCACCCTTCTTCTTCCAAGCATCTCTTGCAAGCCCTTCAAGAAAGGCAAACCCCCCATGCCAATAATTCAGGGAGAATGATATTTAAATGTTTTGCAAAGCTTGTGTTGAGAAACATTTAAATAATCTTCACGCTTGAAACCAGTGATGAAAAAGGCGTTAATCGCGGTAGCTGTGCTGGCAGTGGCGTTGTTCCTCCTCCCAAAGAAAGCAGGCCACTCCTACGGAGGACTCGTCCGCTCAGGGGACGTCCAGCACAGGGAAGAATACTCCTGCCTAGGAATAAAGTACTCTACCACAGGAGCTCTGGGGGTGTCGAGTTGCGAGGACTGCGGAGCCGTAACTTACTGTGCAGGGATACCCTATAACAAGAAGTGTTACTCCTGGAACACCAGCCTTCCGCGAAGCTCTGAAGAAGAAGTTGCTTGTCCTCACTCGTAGATGCGGCCGTGGAAGTACTTCTCATCCAGCTCTACCTCTTCCTCAGCGTTAGCCCTCGTCATGCTTATAAAGCTGGCGATGAACATTAACAAGGAGAGCAAGGTGAAGGCGAACCCCCATGACTTGGAGAGGTCTGAAACGTACAACACAGAGATGAAGAACAACAAGATGCTGGTGAGCATGAACGTTCCCGGCAACGGAGCAACCTTGTACATGCCAATAAAAACAAACCCCTCCATATAAATAATTTTCTAAAAAACGCCTTAACCGAGTAACTTTTATAAAGCGCTTCCCATTCCGGAGGGGAATGGCTCCTGGGAAGAAGCCCTCGGCAAAGGCAGGCGAAGGGAAGGGAGAAGGGATACCTGAGCTGAACATAGGCATCATAGGCCACGTGGACCACGGCAAGACAACCCTGGTGGAGTGGCTGAGCGGGAAGTGGACTGACACGCACTCCGAAGAGCTTAAGAGGGGGATAACTATAAGGCTTGGCTACGCGGACGCCACTTTCAGGAAGTGCAAGAAGTGCGAGCTTTACACTGTGAGCGAGGAGTGCGAGAAGTGCGGTTCTAAGACGAAGTTTTTAAGAACGGTTTCATTCGTGGATGCTCCTGGCCACGAGTCCTTAATGGCTACGATGCTAGCAGGCGCCATGATAATGGACGGGGCGCTCTTGTTAATAGCTGCCAACGAGAAGTGCCCCCAGCCGCAGACGAGGGAGCACTTAATGGCGCTTCAGATATGCGGGATTAAGAACTTGGTAGTGGTGCAGAACAAGATAGACCTCGTGGACAAGGAGAGGGTGCTGGAGAACTACGAGCAGATAACAGAGTTCTTAAAGGACACTCCTTACAAAGACGCCCCTGTGATACCTGTGAGCGCGCAGTACAGGGTGAATCTCAGCCCGTTGATAGAAGCAATCCAGGAATTCATACCAACCCCTGAAAGAGACGCTGACGCAGACCCTTTAATGCTGGTGGCGAGGAGCTTTGATGTCAACAAGCCGGGGGCGAAGCCGTCGGAGTTGAAGGGAGGAGTCCTCGGAGGAGCGATTGTTAAGGGAAAGCTCAAGGTTGGAGACTTGATAGAGATAAGGCCTGGCAGAGTCGTGGAGGAGAAGAACAAGCAAGTGGCTAAGCCCTTAAGGACGGTTATAGAGAGCTTGCAAACAGGCGGGCAAGTGGTTGAGGAAGTCACCCCTGGCGGGAGCGTGGGCGTGATGACCAAGCTGGACCCCTCGCTGGTGAAGTCTGACTCCTTGGTGGGAAACGTTGTCGGCTGCCCTGACAAGCTGCCACCCGTCTGGTACGAGTTACACTTAGAAACGCACCTCTTGGACAGGGTGGTGGGGGCCGAGGAAGACCTCGCAGTTGAGCCGGTGAAGCAGAACGAGGTGCTCATGCTAAACTCCAACTCTGCAGCCACGGTTGGATTCGTCACAGAGGTGAGCAAGGACGCGTTCAAGTGCAGGTTGAAGAAGCCGATATGCGCGGACCCAGGCTCCAGGGTGACCATTTCCAGAAGGATAGGTTCAAGGTTCAGACTGATAGGTTACGGCGTGATAAAAGAAGAGCGACCCGTTCCCAACCAAAAATAACCACTTTTTAGTGGTAAAAAACCGAAACATTTATAATCTTGAAAAGTCGTTATTACGACGTACAAGCAAAGAATTCTCCACTTTTAAAGATTCAGTAGTTTGGGGCTTTTATGACGCTTTCCGCAAAAGAGTCATAATGAATGAGAAAAAACAGAAAGGAGAGATGAAA
>CAZTPT010000079.1:0-3879 GCA_964615705.1 uncultured Methanosarcinales archaeon | reverse complement strand
GGGGTTTCAAAAGAGGCTCTTAGGAAGAAGTTGTTAGAAGCTGGCTGGGACCCCAGGCTGGTGGACTTCGTCCTTCGGAGGCGTTGAGGAGGTGTTCGTATGAAGTTGTTCCTGGACAGCGCGGACTTGGAAGAAGTGAGGGAAGCCCTTGCGAGCAAGGTGTTAGACGGCGTTACAACTAACCCCACCTTGCTTAGGCAGGCAAGGGAGAAGCACGGCTTTCAAGACGTTCACAAGTACTTGAAGGAGTTGTTCAAGCTGGTGAACGGCTTAGAGGTGAGCTTGGAGGTGTGCGGCACTTCTTACGAGGAGGTGAAGAGGGAGGCTCTCAGGCTTCACAAGTTGTTCAAGAAGGAGAACTTGCTCGTCAAGGTGCCGGTTAACCTTGCCGTTGAGGAGGTGAGCCCTTTCCAAGGGTTGAGGGTGGTGAAGGAGTTGGCAGGTCAAGGGTTAAGGGTTAACGTGACCTTGGTGATGACTCCGGAGCAGGCAGTCCTAGCGGCCAAGGCAGGAGCTGCCTACGTGAGCCCCTTCGTTGGAAGGATTGACGACTACATCCGGGAAAAGGTGTTGGGGTTAAGGCTTGGCAAGGACTTTGACAAGGAGTCCTACTTCCCCGCAGAGGGCTACTCGGACGAAGAGGGTGACAACGGCGTGGCTAGCGGCGTGGACTTAGCAGCTCAAATAGTTCAAGCCTTCTCCAACCACGGCTTTAAAGCAAAGGTGTTGGCAGCGTCTGTTAGGAACGCGAGGCAAGCGAGGGAGTTGATGCTGGTAGGCGTGGACGCGTTGACGCTGCCGTTAAAGGTTTTCAAGGACTTGCTCTTCCATGAGAAAACCGTTGAGGGGGTGAAGCGATTCGCTGAGGACTCCTTCGAGGAGTACAAGGAGTTGCTCTCTGAGAGGAGGAAGTTCTCTATCAGCATAAAAAAAGAATGAGTCCTTCACCACTGCGCAATGGAAAAATATTTATAGTTTTCTTTATTACCATTTCTTCATGAAGGCCTTCGCAGCAGCACTGCTCGCACTCGCACTGCTATCCGCTTGCCAGTACTCCCAGACAGGATTAAAGCTTAACGCTTCTCAAAACGCTTCTTTGAATGAGACGAGCGCGGCAACCACTCCCCTGCCAGAAGAGGTTGTTGAAGGAGTGGACAGGGGAGTCCCCCCAGCAGAGACTGATTACTCAGTCGTCGTGACAGGCGTGGAGGGGGAGCTCATAAAGCTGGAGCCGGAAGCTATAGACCCTGACGGCGACGCCGTGACCTTCGAGTTCTCAGAACCGTTCAACGAGTACGGGGAGTGGCAGACCCGGAAGGGAGACGCGGGGGACTACTTGGTAACTGTGAAGGCGTTCGACGGGACGGATTACAGCTCTGTAAAGGTGTTGGTAAAGGTTTTAAGAGCTAACCAGAAACCAATTCTTAACTGTCCCTCCAAGGTAACGGTTAAGGAGGGCGAATTGTTAAGGATAGGCTGCGAAGCGGTAGACCCTGACGGCGACGAGGTAGTGGTTAGTTACAGGGGCTTCACCAACTCCTCTGTTAAGAGGATAGAGTTCGACGAGGAAGGAGAACACTTGGTACTAGTAACTGCTTGGGACAAGGCGAATGTTGAGGAAAAGGTTTACCGAAACGTGACGGTGGAAGTGTTGAACGTGAACAGGCCTCCCCAGGTGAGCTTTGACTTCGGCTCAAAGCTAGAAGTAGAAGAGGGAGAATTAGTGGTTGTGAAGCCAGTGATAAAGGACCCTGACAACGACCCCTACACCGTCACTTACACTCCCCCATTCAACCAGGAAGGCGAGTGGCAAACCAAGATAGGGGATTACGGCTCCTACAACGCGTCCGTTATTGTGACCGACGGCGAGAACACTGTGAGGAAGGACTTCGCAGTGGTTGTGAGGAAGGTGAACACCCCTCCAGTACTGGAAGTGGGTGAAGACGTGAGCGTGGAGGAAGGAGACTTAGTAAAGCTGGACGTTAAGGCTAGCGACAGGGAGAGCGGGAACGTGACGGTGACTATAAGCGGCTTTATGAACTCTGAAGAGTACTTAACCACTTACGAGGACGCTTACCCGGAGGGTTGCTCGTACAAGGGGTGCGTCGCGAGGTATGAAGTAGTGATTACTGCTAGCGACGGGGAGTTAAACACTTCCAAAACCATCTACGTGTACGTGAAGGACAAGAACAGGCCGCCGGTGTTCAAGGTCCCTGCTTGAAGAACTCTCCCAGCGCTTTCTGACCCTTAAACTTGCCCGGCTCCTCTGCTGCCTCAACGCTTCCGTAAACCCCGTCGTAGCCAGGAACCACTCTTAACTCTCCAGCCCGGTTATCCATCACCGCCTCGGCAACTTCCAACCCCGCGACTGCTTCTAACTCCTCAACGCCTGCTTTGAGCAACGCGTTGAACTCGTTCCCGAAAGCCTTCACCAGCTTCCAGTAATGAGACCAGACCTTCTTGGAATTAACGCCTCCTCCTAAGACATGAGCCAACACCTCCGACAAGGGGAGCAACCGCTTGAAGCCAGGCTTCCCTGGAGGCTTGGCAGGCTCCCTGTCCGCCAACTCCTTAACCCTGTGCAGCACTCCCAAGGTTAACGGCTTGCCGCAAACCGGGCACTTGTTCCTCAACTGCTCCGCTTCTTCAGGGGAGAGGTGGACGTTGCAAGCCCTGTGCCCGTCGAAGTGGTACTTTCCGTAAGCAGGGTCAACCTCCACGGTTTCATAAATGCCTTTCCCAGTCCTTATAGCCGTTAACACTTGCTTGTAACTAAGCCTTTCCAGGTTGAAAACAGTGGCTTCCCTTCCAAGCCTCCAAGGCCAGTAGGAATGCGCGTCCGAGAAGGACACCAAGTTGTACTTGTCAAGCTTGCTAATCATCCAGTTCATAGCGGGGTCGCTGGACAAACCGGTTTCCAACGCGTGGATGTGCCTCGCCTGGTCTTGAAAGGCTTCCTCCACGCTGTCAAACCCTGACTTGGACCCGAACAAGGAGAACCAAGGGGTCCAAACGTGGGCGGGTATCACTTCCAAGTCCTTTGAGATGCTCCTCAAGTCCTCCACTAGTTCAGGGCAGGAAAGGTTGAATATCGGCCTCCCGTCGTAGTCAACCCTGCCCTTGGATTTGAAGTAATCCACCACTTGCTCGCCCACCTCGAAGCCAGGCGCTAGTATGATGTTGTGAATCCTCCTCCCCTTCCCGTTAAAGCTGTAAATCTGGGAAATCTCTACTTGGAGTATGAAGGGGAACCCTTTCTTAGTCCTCAGCACGCCTGAGCCGTCATCCTCTAACTCTGACTTCAACTCTTTAAACCACTCGGGGTGGGTAAAGTCGCCAGTTCCTAGCAAGTCCAAGCCTTTGACGCGAGCCCACTTCTCCAGGTTTTGAACGGTTAAGTCCTTGGAGCAACCCCTAGCGAACCTGGAGTGGACGTGGAGGTCTGCTATTATCATGAGAAACTCTCAACGAGGCTTTAGTATAAAAATTTAATCGTTGAAGGTCTTCCTAGAAGCTTCTTCTTCCAAGTCCTTCTTGTAAACAATGGTTCGGTAAGGGAAGGGTATCTCTATGCCTTCCGCGTCGAATCGCTTCTTAACCGATTCCGCGATGTCGCAACCCATCTGGAAAGCTGTAGGTTGATCCCTGGCCCAGAAGTAAGCCCTGAGCTTGACGAAGTACTCTCCCAGCTCTAAAACCCTCACCTTGACGTCTTCATCCCTGTGGAGGAGGAAGTGTTCCTGCTTCACGCTGATGAAGGAGGGATGCCTCTTCACCTCCTCCTCTATAATGCTCCGCGCCTTGTCGATGTCGGAGTCGTAGCTGATGCCGAAGTCCACCCATTTCAGTATCTTCTCATCCCCTATGCTGTAGTTGATA
>CAZTPT010000078.1:0-3893 GCA_964615705.1 uncultured Methanosarcinales archaeon | reverse complement strand
GTTTTCAAGAGGGCTGGCTTCGCGGTCCAAGTGGTTAAGAAGAAGGGGTTCCTGTGGAAGTACCTCGTGATTTATGGGTTCAAGACCAGCAAGAATGTCCCCTTCGTCTAAGTCCTGACGAGGAATCTTGAGTCGAGCAGCGGAGCCCTCACGGCGAGCCTTTCAAAAATGTTCTTCTTCCTCTCCAATTTGAAGGTCTTGACAGTGATGTTCAACTCTTCCTCCAAGTAAGCCTTCGCCTCTTCAAATCCTCCTAACTCGTCCACTAGTCCAAGCTCTTTAGCCTCCTCGCCGAGGTACACCATCCCGTTGGCGAACTCCCTCACCTTCTCCACTGAGAGGTTCCGGTTAGCCGCAACGCTCTCCACGAAGTACTCGTGGATGGCTTCCAGCTTCTTCTCAATTATGGCTTTCTCCTCAGGGGTTAACTCCTTGTAAGGGCTACCCATGTCCTTGTACTTCCCCGCCACTAAGCGGTTGTAAGTGACGTTGTACCTCTTCAACAACCCTGAGAACTCAAGGTAAGAAGCGAGCACCCCGATGCTGCCAGTCGCTGAAGCCCTGCTCGCGACGACGTGGTCAGCGGCTGAGGCGACCCAGTAAGCCCCGCTCGCCCCCACCTCTCTAATCCAGGCAACGCTGGTCTTGTTAAGCCTCTTCACCGCTCTAGCGATTTCCTCGCTAGCCACTGCTGAGCCGCCAGGGCTGTTAATCTCGAGTATCACTGCTTTCACCGAGGGGTTCCTCCCAGCTTTCTCTAACAATTCAACCACTTCCGACGAGGAAACTCCTCCTCCCCCGAAAGGGCTGGACAACCCGTCAGCGGTTATCACTCCTTTAACAGGTATGACTGCGACGTTTCCAGACTCCTCCCTGTACAGCCCTGCAACGTTGGCTAAGAACGCTGAAGCCAGGTAGAGGGAGAACAACACCAACGCTATCAACACCCAGTTCCTCTCAGGCGTCCTCAAAAGCCCACCTCCACGGTGTCAGTCCTGGTAAGCAATTCCAAGAAGCGCTTCTTCTTAAAGTAGAGGTGTAAAGGCTCAATAACCCAGAGCAAGGTGAAGGGGAAGAAAGGGAGCACGAACAAGTTCCTAGCAACGGCTTTCCAGAAACCTGGCTTCGGCACTGCGTACAGCTTAACAAGCATCATGCCAAGCGTTTGCTGCGCGTAGTGCTCTAACAACGCGAAGTAAAGCAGAGAAATTATTGAGGCGAAGAACACCCCGAGGTAAACGCTGGGCGTTAATTCCCCAATGTTTTCCCGCACCGCCTTGGAGAACAATCCTTGGAAGTGGGTGAACACTAAGAGGTTAAGCACGAACAAGTCCAGCACGAAGGACGCCGCCCTCTTCCAGAAAGGAGCGGTCTTGAAGGTTAATCCTTGCTTGTTAATAGCCAAAACCTTCGCCTTGAAAGAGCCCCCCACGTTGTCCATGACTCCTAGCACTTCAGCGTTGTTTAAAAAGTTTTTCAACGCCTAACGAAAACATTTTAATAAAGAGCTTCCTACGTTTTAAGCGATGGTGAAGCTGGTGTTGTTGAGGCACGGGGAGAGCGTGTGGAACGAGGAGAACAAGTTCACCGGTTGGACGGACGTGGACCTCTCCCCCAGAGGGGTTGAGGAGGCGCGTAACGCGGGCAGATTGTTAAGAAGTGAAGGTTTCTCATTTGACGAGGCGCACACCTCTGTGTTGAAGAGGGCTATCAGGACTTTGTGGATAGTGTTGGACGAGTTGGACTTGATGTGGCTGCCGGTGTTTAAGACTTGGCGCCTCAACGAGAAGCACTACGGCGCGTTGCAAGGGTTGAACAAGGCGGAAACCGCTAAGCGCGTCGGAGAGGAGCAAGTCCACGCGTGGCGGCGCCGCTACGACGTCAGGCCTCCTGCTTTGGAGCCTGGCGATGAAAGGGCGCCTCTCAAAGACCCCCGCTACGCGGGAATCCCTGAGGAGGAGTTGCCACTAACAGAGTCTTTGAAGGACGTGGAGGAACGGCTTAAGCCTTACTGGGAGGAACTCAGGGAAAAACTGCTCCGAGGAAGGGAGGTGTTGGTAAGCGCTCACGGGAACAGCTTGAGAGCGTTGGTCAAGGTGCTGGAAGGGTTAAGTCCGGGGGAAGTGGAGCGCTTGAACATACCCACTGGTTACCCCTTAGTCTACGAGTTAAGCCCTGCATTGAAAGTGCTGGGCAAGCGCTACCTCGGAGACCCTGAAGAGGTGAAGGCAGCTGTGAACAGGGTGGAGAGGCAGGGAAAAGCGGGTGGTCAGGGTTGATAGTGTGGAAGTTTCCCTACAGCAAGGGCGCCTTGTCCAAGAGCAAGGGGTTGGAGTTAGGCCCGGACGCTGTTGAAAAGGCTTGCGAAGAGTTCTACTCCTCAGAGGGTGGAGCCCCGCCGGTGTTAGAGTTTAGAGAAGTGGCTGTCAGGGCAACGGTGGAGGAGTGCTTTGAAGAGCTTGAAGCAGCTTTGAAGCAAAGCAGCGGCTTCTCAGTATTGCTCGGAGGGGACCACTCAGTCACCCTGCCTGCTTTCAAGGCATTCTCTGCTGGGAAGGAGAACCCTGGCTTGGTAGTGTTCGACGCCCACCCCGACTTTATGCAGCCCTTCAACACTCACGAGGACTACTTGAGATGCTTGATAGAGGAAGGCTTCTTGAAGCCTGAAAACGTGGTGTTGATAGGCGTAAGGAATGCGGACCTCGAGGAGTGGAGGTTCATCAAGGAGCGCAGGATAACCGTTCACTCCATGAAGGACTTGGAAATGGAGGGCTTGGAGGATTGCTGCGACGCCGTCATGGAGAATGCAAGAGCGTGGTCGCACTTCTACCTCAGCATAGACATAGACGTCTTGGACCCTGCCTTCGCCCCAGGCACAGGGTACGCTGAGCCGGGAGGATTGACGACGAGGCAGTTGTTGTACTTCATACACAGGTTAAAGCTTCTTAAGAACTTGTCCATGGCTGACTTGGTAGAGGTGAACCCCTCGCTCGACGTGAACGGCTTAACCGTTAAGGCCGCTGCCAAGCTGTTAGTGGAGCTGTGCTGAGCCGCCAAGAATTTTTTAAATGCTTTTTAAATAAAAATATTTATAAATGATTATTCCTTTCTCCACCCCTGACTAACAGGGTTATGCTCGTGAAAAGGGGGTTTTTGAATGGGCAAGATTAAGACGCAGCTAGTGAAGTCAGCGACAGAGGAAATCTTGGAGAAGCACAGGGACAAGTTCAGCACTGACTTTCAGAAGAACAAGGAAGTGCTGGGACAAGTGGCAAGCCTCCCTTCTAAGAAGATTAGGAACGTTATCGCAGGCTACATTACTAGGCTGTTGAAAGCCAGGTAAGGAGGAACTCGAAATGTCCGGGAAAGACGACGACAACTCTGTCTACATAGGCAACAAGCCCTTCATGAACTACGTCACCGGCGTAGTGGTTCAGTTCACCAGCAAGGGCGCTGACGAAGTCGTCATCAAGGGGAGAGGTAAGTTCATAAGCAGAGCGGTGGACGTTGCAGAGGTCATAATTAACAGGTTCTTGAAGGACCAAGTGGCTTTGAAGGATATCAAGATAGGCTCAGAGGCGTTTAAGAACGAGGAAGGCAAGGAGATAAGGGTGAGCATCATAGAGATAACGTTGAAGAAGCTCACTGACAAGGTCATCTTCAGGAAGGAAGAGAAGAAAGAGGAGTGAACCCTTTCTTTTGAAACCTTTTTTTGAAAAACATTTAAAACAGTGCGTTGTTTATTCTTCTCAGAGCCCGTGGTGTAACGGATAACATCAGCGGCTTCGGACCGCTGGCTCTGGGTTCGACTCCCAGCGGGCTCATCCTCTTTCGAGCTTGGCTTCTTACGATGCCTTTCCTGCCCCTGTTATTATCAAGGTTACTTTCCCTTT
>CAZTPT010000077.1:0-3920 GCA_964615705.1 uncultured Methanosarcinales archaeon | reverse complement strand
GAGGAAGCCGCTAAGGAGAGCGAGCACGAGATAAAGAAGAACTTGCAAGGAGCAGACATGGTCTTCATAACCTGCGGCTTGGGAGGTGGCACAGGGACGGGCGCCGCCCCCATAGTGGCTGAGCTCGCGAAGAAGATAGGCGCCTTGACCGTGGGAGTGGTCACCTTACCGTTCGAGATGGAAGGAACGAGGAGGCAGGAGAACGCGTTGATAGGGTTGGAGAAGCTTCAGAGAAATGTGGACACCTTGATAGTAATTCCTAACGACAAGTTGCTAGAACTAGCACCGGATTTACCGTTACACACAGCTTTCAAAGTAGCTGACGAGATACTCACCAACGCCGTGAAGGGGATAGCGGAGCTGGTCACCAAGCCTGGATTAGTGAACGTGGACTTTGCGGATATCCGAGCAGTGATGGGCAACGGAGGCGTAGCCTTGATAGGAGTGGGTGAGAGCGACACCAACAACAGGGCCGTTGAGAGCGTGGAGAAAGCGATTAACAACCCGTTGCTGGACGTGGACATAACAGGAGCTAACGGCGCCTTGATAAACGTGTCAGGCGGCCAAGACATGACCCTTAACGAAGCCAAAAAAGTGGTGGAGACCGTCTCGGTCAAGCTGGACGATGACGCTAGGATAATCTGGGGAGCGCAGATATCCGACGACTTGGAAGGGGTGATTAGGACGATGCTAATAGTGACTGGAGTCACCAGCTCTCAAATCATAGGCGGCGGGCCGGCAGCGGTGGCGCAGAAGAAGAAGGACATCCAAGACGAGTTAGGAATAGAATTCGTGGATTAAAGAATGGGAACGATTGAGAAGTTGAAGGGGTTCGCGCAGGAGTGCAAAAGGGTGTTAAAAGTTACCAAGAAGCCTAACAAGGAAGAGTTCAAGACAGTGGTGAAGGTGACAGGGCTGGGCATAGTAATAATAGGGTTGATAGGGTTAGCGCTGCACATGATCAACCAAATCCTACAACAATCTTTATAAATAAGCATGGACTTCGCCTCTTAATTCTAAATGGTAGAGAACGCTGACTCGGAGAAGGGAAGAGTGGAGGCGAACATCTTCGCCTTGAGAACCACGGCTAACAGGGAAGACCAGGTTATGAGCTTCGTGGTTAGCAACGCTGCCAAGAAAGGCATACCCGTGTACGCTGTTATAAGGCCTCACGGGATGAGGGGTTACATATTCATAGAAGCAGAAACCAAGGAAGCAGCGGAGGAAGCGGCTCGCGGGATACCCTACGCAAGGGGGGTCCTGCCCAAGAAAGTGGAGTACAACGAGATAGAGCACATGTTAGAACAGGTGAAGAGAGACATAAACATGCAGAAGAACGACATAGTCGAAATCATAAGCGGGGCTTTCAAGAGGGAGAAGGCGAAGGTGACAAGGGTGGACAAGGCGAAGGAGGAGGTAGTGGTGGAGTTGCTGGAAGCAGCGGTTCCCATCCCCATAACTCTCAGGATAGACGCTGTCAAAGTCATAAGGAGGCCTAACGAGGAAGGTTGAAAATGGCGACTGAAACGGTTGAAGCACTAGTGGAGGGCGGAAAAGCAACCGCCGCCCCCCCGCTCGGGCCCGCGCTAGGCCCGCTAGGGGTTAACATAGGGGAAGTAGTGGCCGAGATAAACAAGAAAACCGCTTCCTTCAAAGGGATGCAAGTTCCTGTAAAGGTGGAAGTGGACACAGAGAGTAAAAAGTTCACCGTGAGCGTTGGCACCCCGCCTGCTTCAGCGTTGATAAAGTCAGAGGCAGGGATAGGCAAAGCCTCCCAGCACCCGGGCAAGGAGTTAGTCGCTGACCTGAAGATAGAGCAAGTGATAAAGATTGCAAAGATGAAAGAGGACGACTTGCTAGGAAGCGACTTGAAGGCGAAGGTGAAAGAAGTCCTGGGAACGTGCAAGTCCATGGGCGTGAAGGTTGAGGGGAAGCCGGTGGCGGAAGTGGTGAAGGAAGTGGAAGAAGGGGTTTACAACAAGGAGATAAGCGAGGAGAAGACAGAGATAAGCGAGGAGGAGCGGAAAGAGTTAGAAGAAGAGAAGAAGGAGTTAGAAGAAGAGATAAAGAAGAAGCACGCAGAGGAAGAAGCAAGGGCTCAAAAAGTTATGGAAGAACTTCAAGGAAAGCCGAGAAGCGAAGTAGTGGCTGCTCTTAGAGAAGCAGGTGTCAGCGAGGACTTGATAGACAAGCTCTTACCAGCGGAGAAGAAGGAAGAAGGCAAAGCTTAAATAATTCTAACCTTTTCAAAAAAGGTTCATGCTTGAAGAGGAAGAGATAGACGAGTGGTTCTCCAAGGAACTGGAAAAGCTGGAAGAAGAGTACTACGAGATACTCCTGAGAAAGGAGAGCTTGAAACAGGCAAGGGAGCGATTCGAGAAAGAATTCAAAGACTTAATAAAGAAGTACTCTGCGTTGTACAACGCGCACTGGAAGAAGAAAAGCCTTCAAGAAAAATGGTTCAAGCACGCTGACGAGTTCAAGGAGGAGTACGAAGTTCTTCTCAAGAAAGCGTTGAAGGAATACAGGGAAGCAAAGGAGAAGGTGAGGGAAGGGTTCGAGAAAGCGTTGAAGAAGTGCGAGGAAGAGAAGACCAAGCTGGAGTTGAAATGGCTGGAATTCCTGGAGAGGAAGTGAAAAGATTTAAAAGCTGAACACCTCCACTCTCCTGAAAAGCCCTGGTAGCTACAGTGGTAGAGCGCGTGCTTGGTAAGCACGAGGTCCCGGGTTCAAATCCCGGCCAGGGCTTGCCCTTTTCCGAAAGCTTTAAAACAACTATTAACGTTGAAAAATGTTTATGAGGCACGCGGTTATTCTAGCAACCCTCCTACTATTAACGAGTTGCGCCCCCAGATCCGACAACGGGAAGGAATACCCTCAAAGCGTGTTCACGCAGGAATTAATAGAGGACAATGCCAAGCTTAGAGAGCAAAACCAAGAGTTAAAAGCAAAGCTGGAAGGAGAGAAGGAGAGGTTGTCAGAGCTGGAAAGGCTGAACTCCCAACTCTTAGAACAAGTTAAGAACTTGAAGAAGAAGCTTCCAAGCCCGAAGGACAAGTTAAGCGTTAAAGACATACAATTCTACCCTGACAGAGTGGTCTTGAAAGCGAGGGACGCCTTCGCAGCAGTGTTTCAAGACACCAAGTCAATGGAGCCTTTGATAAACAAGCACGCCACAGCCATACAAGTACCTGTTAAGAGCTCTGACCAGGTAAGGGTGGGGGACATAATAGCGTTCAAAGCGAATTACAGCGACTTAATAATAGTTCACAGAGTGGTGAAGACCGGGCGGGACTCAAAGGGATGGTTCGCCATAACCAAGGGGGACAACAACGAAGAAGAAGACCCCGGAAAGGTGAGGCTGAGCCAAGTGTTAGGAGTAACGATAGGAATAATATACTGAGGAGGATGCGAAGATGAAGAAAGACGCGAAGAAGAAAGCGCTGCTAGCAATCGCAGCTGTAATCATAACAACTGCGCTGATAGCGACAACCCTGCGGGACGAAGGCGAGAAACCGGTGAGCGTGACCGGCGGAGCCGTTATTATGAGGCAGGGTTCAAGCAACGGTTTGTACGAGTGCTGCACGTGGGAGAGCGAGGCGGGAGAGGAAGGTTGCTACGCGGTTTCAGAGCAAGGATGCTTTGAATGCGAGGAGTACTGCTAAGCCCAAGCTTTATAAACAAGGCGTTCCCCCACAGAGAGAAGCGCGGGGGTAGCGAAGTGGCCAAACGCGCAGGACTTAAGATCAGTCTTAAGTGTCGAGGCGTCAAGCCTGTGAGATAAGGCATCCTGTCCCTAAGTGGGTTCGTGGGTTCGAATCCCACCCCCCGCATCTCTTAAAAACACCAATTTTCTAAAAAATTAACACCCGCGCCGGACAGGAAAATCTTTCCAACATCAAACAAGACGTACCAATAGC
>CAZTPT010000076.1:0-3939 GCA_964615705.1 uncultured Methanosarcinales archaeon | reverse complement strand
CATCTTAACCACTGGTTCCGCGTGGTGAAGGTAACATTCCTAGGCACTGGCGAAGCGTTTGACGAAGAAGAACCAAACACCTCCATCCTGGTGGAAAGCGACGGCTTCAACGCGTTGTTGGACTGTGGCTACTCAGTACCGCCATTTTTTTGGAAGAAGGTCAAGGACCCTGACTTGTTAGACCTTCTCTGGGTGAGCCACAAGCACGCGGACCACTTGTACGGAGTGCCCGCCTTGCTGGTGAGGTTTTGGGAAGAGGGTAGGAGGAAGCCGTTAAGCATAGCCTTCGCAGGGTCTTTGAAAGAAGACTTGCTAGAAGTCCTCGGGAAGGGGTACCCTGGCGTTGACCTCGTCTACGAGTTAAGGTTTGTCAAGGTGGAGCCAGAAGCAAGAGTAGGCCCTGCCTTGCTCAGAAGCGCCCCAACCATGCACTCAGTGCCCAACCACGCGTTAAGCTTAACCCTCCAAGGCAAAACGGTTTGCTACACGGGGGACGGGGAACACACAGCGCGCTCTGAAAAGCTGTGCGGAGAGGCAGACCTAGCCATCTGCGAGGCGTACTCCTTCAAACCCGTCAAGAACCACTCAACCATTGAGAAAGCGCTATCCCTCAACCAGAACTCCGCGTTGGTACACGTTCAAAGAAGCGAGAGGAGGAGCAAAGCTTTCAAAGAGTTGAAAGCGTTCAAGCCGAGGAGCGGGGACTCAACCCTGCTTTGAAAGCTGCAGCCTCAAGTCCCCGAGCTCCCTCTCCAAGTCCTTAATCTTCACCCTCGCCTTTGCAAGAGCAGGCCCTGACAAGTCCTTAGCCTCCAAGTACGCCTCTAACAACCTGTTCCTAACAACCTCTATCTCTTCCAACAACCGAGACCTCCTAACAACGACTAAGGATTCGTCCCCTCCGCCCTCTAATTCTTGAACAAAGCGCTCCTTCTCCTCCAACTCCTGCCTCGCAACCCTTAACTCGTTCACCACCGCTTCTTCCTCACTCTTCACCCTCTCCCAATCCTTCAAGAAAGAGTCCAAGTCCCTGTCCGAGAAGTTCTTGCTCCACAACTCCATCACAGCCTCCCTCTTCCCCTTCAACTCCTCAACCAAACCCTTAACCTCCTCCTTCAACTCCTCAATCCTCTTCTTGTAAGCAGCAAGCCTCTCCTTGTTCTCCTCCAACAACTTCAACCTGCGTATCTTCTCCTCCAACAACTCAGCCTTCAAGGCGAGTTCGGACTCCTCCGCGCTCAGCAAGTCCACTGCTTTCTGGTAGAACTCCTTGTCCTTGAAGTCAGCAATCCTTAACTCGTCCAACAACTCCCTCTTCTGCTTCACCAGTTCAGCCCGCCTAGTCAACACTCTTAACTGCTCCTCCTCCAACTCCTTCAACGAAGCAATCCTTCCCCCTGACTGATTAACAACTTCCTCAACCGGCAAGGACTCCTCCGCAACGCCCGTGGCTGATTGGTTGGCTTCTGACGAGTCGTTGACGAGGGAGTTGTTAAGCAAGCCGTTGCTCCCCGCCGCCTTGCCAGTGACTCCCGGCTTTAAGAACAAGGCCGCGAGGGCGATTGTTAACACAGCCAACAAGTAAGGCTTGTAATCAATCCTTCTCCGCCGGATAGGGAAACGCTTCTTCACAACCAGTTAAACAAGGAAACTGTTTTTTTAAAGATTGTGGCTGTTCCGGGAGCTGAGCAAGAACCACAACATTTTTATACAACCTCTGCCGCAGTAACTTTTTTAATGCCCGGGTTTAAAGGGAGGGACGTGATATCCGTAAGGGATTTCTCCAAGAAAGACTTGTTAACCGTCCTCAAAGCCGCGGATTCTTTAAGGGAAGACCCGTCCTTGCTGAGAGGGTTCACCCTTGCAACCCTGTTCTTCGAGCCCAGCACCCGCACCAGGCTTAGCTTCGAAGCAGCCATGAAGCGTCTCGGCGGGAGCGTGGTTGGTTTCTCAAGCCCTGAAGGGAGCTCGGTGGCTAAGGGGGAAACGTTGAGGGACACTGTGAAGGTTGCAGAGTCCTACTGTGACGCATTGGTCATCAGGCACTCCTGGGAAGGCGCTGCCAGGCTAGCAGCTGACGCTTGCTCCAAGCCAGTGATAAACGCGGGCGACGGCTCCAACCAGCACCCCACGCAGGCCTTGCTGGACTTGTACACCATTCAAAGGCTAAAAGGCTTGGAAGGGGTGAGGATTGGAGTGGTTGGGGATTTGAAGTACGGCAGGACTGTTCACAGCTTAACCCTCGCGTTGAAGCACTTCAACGCGGAGTTCACCTTCATAGCCCCTGACGCTTTGCAGATACAAGAGCAATACTTGAGAGAGCTGGAGAGGAGCGGTTGCTCATTCACCCTGACTAGCAAGCTGAGGGGCTCTTTGAAAGGGTTGGACGTGTTATACGTTACGAGGATTCAAAAGGAGAGGTTCCCGGACTTGGAAGAATACGAGAGGTTCAAAGGGTTCTACAAGGTGACGCCTGAAATCCTGAGGGAGAACCGCTCCTTGAAGGTTATGCACCCTTTGCCCAGGGTTGGGGAGATAGACTCTTCATTCGACTCCACTCGCAACGCTGCTTACTTCGAGCAAGCAGCTAACGGTTTAAGGGTGAGGCAGGCGTTGCTCTGCTTAGTCCTGGGAGGCGTTGATGGGTAAGGAGTTAAGGGTTAAGGCTATCAGGAACGGAACGGTGATAGATCACTTGCCTTGTAGCTCGGTGTGGAAAGTGGTGTCCGTCTTGGGCCTGGACAGGTACGGCGAAGCAGTCATGGTGGCTTTAAACCTTGAGAGCAAGTCCCTCGGGAGGAAGGGGTTGGTGAAGGTGGAGGAGAGGTTCCTGTCCAGGGAGGAGGTTGACAAGATAGCGTTGCTCGCGCCCTCCGCCACGGTGAACATCGTGAAGGATTACAAGGTGGTGGAGAAGTTCAAAGTGGAGGTTCCAAAAGTGATTGAGAACGTGGCTTCTTGCCCGAATCAGTGCTGCGCGTCCAACAAGGAACCGTGCCCGTCCAAGTTCTTGAACGAGCAAGGACTCCTCCGGTGTTACTACTGCGAACGCGTCTACAAACCAGAAGAAACCACTATTAAGTAATCATTAAACAGTGGTTAAGAACCAAACTTTTTTAAGTGTTTCTTCACCACCAAAAGCGGATGAGCCCATCCTTCCTGGAAGAAGCGGTTGAGAGATTGGAAAAGCTAGCTGCAGGGGAACCCTTAAAGAGCAACAGCCCCCTCCCAAGAAACCACCCCTTAACCACTCTCTTAACCGCGGTGGAGAACAAGTGCGAAGAGTTCCGGCTTGAAGGAAGGGTTGAGAACCCCTACCAACCATACCTCCACCTACACCTCCCTCTAATCACAGATCCCTACCTCGCAGGCAGGATCTACGCAGCCGTGCAACTCTTAACCCAGAAGTTCTCAAACTCCAAGCACTGGTTCCTCCACAACCAGTCAGCGCTGAAGAAGCAATTAAGACTTGCCGAGCTGAACGGGGAGAAGGTTGAAACCGTCCTCGCCCTCCTGCACCACGCCTTCTCAGAGAACAACTACGCAGAGGAAAAAATCAGTTCTCTGAACAACGTGTTGCGATCAGCCAGAGAGTTATCAGAGGAGGAACCCTTCACCCTACGGGAAAGCTTGAACTGCTACGACGCCTTGGAAGGCTTAGTGAAGGATTACTACACCATACTCGCCGTCAGCCAGTCAGACAACCAGGCGTGGAAGCTCTCCCTTGCGCGGAATTCCGCGTTACGCTTCCAGCAAGGGTTGAAGTCAGTGGTTAGAACAACCAGGGAGGAAGGCGTGGGAGTCCAAGAATTCAAGCTCTACGCGAACGCCTTGCTAACCCTGTTCCACTTCGACAACAAGGCGAGAACTCCCTCCTTCCTCCCGTTAAGCGCAGAATCATTGCTAGAACGAGCAGCGAGCGAGCTCTCACTAAATATT
>CAZTPT010000075.1:0-3955 GCA_964615705.1 uncultured Methanosarcinales archaeon | reverse complement strand
CCTCACCATAAAGCTCCCAGTGGCTTGGAAGCTCTCCTTGTTCGGAGTGGCTTTAGCTTTCCTGGGGTTAATGGTGTTCGTCCAGGCATCCCTCTTCGCTCACAAGAAGGCTTGGTTGAACGTTTTGGAAAAGCTAGGGCTTTCCAGGTTCGCCTTTTTCAAAGAGTTTGAGAAAGGGTTTGAACGGTTTCAGAGGCACGTGAAGCGGTTCTACTTGAAGGACAAGAAGCACTTCGCCGAGTCAGTGGCTTTGTCCCTCATCAGCTGGGTGTTCTCCCTCGTAGAGTACCAATCCTTGTTGCTGTTGCTAGGAGTGAATGTGGACCTAGCAAAGGTGTTCCTCATCTTCGCAGTCGTCGGCATAACGTACCTCATCCCTGTGCCTTTAGCGATAGGCTCCTTGGAGGCGGGCCAGGTTTTAATATTCAACGTGTTGGGGTTGAGGAGCGCAGCAGGGGTGTTGCTGGCAATGATTACAAGGGTGAGGGACCTCGCGTGGTCGTTGCTCGGGATAATAGTGCTGGGTTATTACGGCTTGGAGGCTAAGAAGTTCCTGCGAAAATCGTTGGGGAGAAAGTGAGCGAGTTATTCCTTGAAGGGCTAAGGGTGTTGAAGGATTCCTGGGTTAAGAAGTTGAGAGGCTACTCTGACAGGGGGGGAAACGCTGAGGAGGTGTGCGAGAACATCATAAAGGCTTCCTACCAGGAAGGGAGGGGTTTCTCGGTGTTCTTCAAAAGCTTTTTCTGCAGGGACTTCGCTTGGTGCGTGAAGCCGTTAATAAGGTTAGGGTACGAGAGAGAGGTTAAGGAAACTCTGAGCTACGCCTTGAAAAGGTTTTCCACTGCCGGAAGGATTCGCAGCGCTATCAGCAGGAAAGGAGTGCCTTTCAACGTTTTCTCCTACGAGCCAGGAGCGCTGGCAAGCATTCTGTACTGCTTAGACGTTTCACGGTGTCAAGAACTCGTGGATAAGCACAAGAAGTTCTTGGAAGGGGAGATCGCCTTCTTTGAGAAGAACGCGTTGGAGGAGAACGGGTTGGTGAGGAGGGATAAGTACTTCCCAAGCATAAAGGACCAAGCTGTTTTGAAGAGTTCCTGCTATAACAACGTGATGGCGTGGCTGGTTCAGAGGCACAGCGAGTCCCTCGGGTTGAGGAACGAGTTGCAAGCGTTCAACTATAAGAAGTTGTTGCGCAGCTATTTCTGGAACAAGGAGTACTTCTTGAACGACTTGTCAGGTCAGGAGTACGTGTCAGGGGATGCCAACGTCTTCCCTTACTGGGCGGGGTTGGAGAAGGGGGAGGAGTTCTTTGAGAGAAGCGTTAAGTCAATTCAAAGGGAAGGCTTGGACAAGCCCTTCCCTTTAAAGTATACTAGTAGAGCTGCGCCGCACAAGTGGCACTGGTCTCATTACTTGCTACCCGGCTACGAGTCAACCACTACTTGGACCCATCTAGGAGTCCTCTACATAGAAGTACTTAAGAAGAGGAAGAAGAAGCTCTACCTCAAACACCACGAGCAATACAGGGAACTCATAGAGAGGCATCGCAACTATTTAGAAGTGTTCAAGAACGGGAAGCCTTACAGCAACTTGTTCTACCAATCCTGCGACGATATGCTGTGGTGCAGTGTGTGGCTTGCTGCTGAGAAGGGATGATGAGTCAAGCATTGTTGAACTCAGGGTTTTAAAAGGCTTTCAACGCTTGTGCTTCTTAACAAGCTCCATCAAAACCTTTCCCTCAACCCTTCCCTTTAAACGCTTCATCAAAGCCCCCATCACCGCTCCAACAGGGGCTGAAGGGTCTCTCGCCACTTCCTTCTTAACCTCTTCCTCCACTTCTCCCAAGGATAACGGCTTGTACCGGGAAGGGTCCACTCGTTCCCCTTTCAAGAGTTTAAGCATTAACTCGGGGAATGCGGACTTGGGCAGGCGATGCTCGTTGAACAACTCCAACGCTTCCAAGTGTTCCTCTGGGTTGTAAGAGACTCCTTCTCGCTTCTTCAAGTCCTTGGGGAACTTGATGAAGAACTCTGCTATGAACAAGGGTTCCAGGTTTTTGAACTTCTCAACGTAAAGCTCGAACTCAACGCCCCCCTTGACTAACTGAGCCCCGTAACCCTTCGGGAGCTTATAAAGCGTTTCGTAACGTTCAGCCTTCTCTGACAACAACACAGGGGTCTCCACGCTTTCAAGACTGGGAGGAGCTATTCTGGGGATGTCTGTTTCAGGGTACATCCTCGCAGCTCCTGGCATTGGCCTGAGGTAAGTAGTGGAGAAGTCCGGCTCCGCCTTCCTCACCTGCGGCTCAACAGCGACTCCTTTCTTCAACAACCCTAGCTGCCTCTTTATCTCGTTGTCAATAACTCGGGGTATTGCCTTGTATTCCTGGAAGCCTTTTATCTCCACCCTTCCAGCGCCTCTTATCGACATGTTAACGTCCTGCCTTATGCTTCCAATACCCCTCCTAACCTTTCCTGTGCTTCTCAGAATCATCCCTATCCTGGCTGCAACATCTACGCATTCCTGTGGTGTTGAGATGGAAGCGTCCGTTGCTATCTCTATCAAGGGTATTCCTAGCCTGGACAAGTTGTAAGTGTCCTTAGACTTACTCCTCTTAACAACTTGGCACGCTTCTTCCTCCAAGCAAATGGTTGGTATGCCCACGCGCTTCCCGTTCACCTCTAACCAGCCGTTAACCCCTATCAGCGCTGTTCTTTGAAACCCTGAAACGTTGCTGCCGTCAATCACTATCTTCCGCATCACGTGGACTTGGTCCACCACCTTAGCGTTTAACAACTTGCACACTTGGAGAGCGGTTATCAAGGCGTCCTTGTTCAACGGGTGAGGCGGCTCCTCGTCCATTTCCACCAAACAGGTAAGATCGTTGTACGCGTGGTATTCAAAGCTCTTCCCCTTCTCCTGCTCGTGCAACGCCGCCAAGTCTTCTTCTCCTGCCTCCCCCTTCGCCACTCTTAAAACCCTGTGAAAGGAGAAGTCGGGGGAATCCTTGATTATAGTTGTGGGGCAGTTGCAGAACAGCTTTTTACCGACGAGTTGTTGGTGTATCTCTAAGCCGCACTTGAACCCGAGTTCTTCATAGTTGAAACCCATCAATTCAAACGCTTAGCAATCCTTTTTTAAATATTTTTACATTTGGGAAGTGATTCGACTTCAGTCCTCAACACATTCTAAAAATTATTTGAAGGTGTTCTTTCTAAGAACTGCTTTTAAACGATCTGTGTGGGAACGTGTTCAACGCGGGTAAGGTGAAGGTTTATAAGCTCGTCCTCGTTACCTTGGACTATGCTGGAGTTGGACTTGGAGAGGGAGGAGCGTAGAAGGCTGAAAGCGTTTTACAATAAAGAACTTGACTCTTTCCTGGAGAGATATGTGAACTTGGAAAAAGTGAAGGAGGTCGCGAGTTCTCTCACAGAGCAAGAATACCCTTTCGTTAGAAGAGCTGCCAGGGAAGGCATTGAGAACGGGGTTTCCGAGTTCTTAGGACTAGGAGCGCCTCCTGAGAACATATACTTGAGCAACTTGTACGAGTTCATGTTTGACGACTCAGTGGAGAAGCGGGTGTTGGAAGCGTTGAGGAAGACTAATTTAAGTATAGGTGTTGAGCGCGAAGAAGCCTTGGCGTCCCACGTGGGCGAGAGTTACAAGATGTTCCTGTACAACGAGTCCTCAGACAAGTTCTTGGAGGATTTGCCCCTCATCATTGGTAAAGGTTCTTGAACCACCCCTTCCTAAGGCAGGGATGGAGGTGCGTAACTGCGAAGACCCTTGTAGCGATCCGTGCTCCGCGCTTCTGCTCCTCCTTGGAAATCTTGTTAAAAACGCTTCTCACCTTGGCCTTCTCGAAGAAGCCCAAGTCTACGTGCCTTGCGAGTTCTGCGAGCAACGCGTCAGCCCTCCCGTTAACCGCTACGAGGCTCACCTTGAGGTCTCCCTC
>CAZTPT010000074.1:0-3971 GCA_964615705.1 uncultured Methanosarcinales archaeon | reverse complement strand
TATAGCATCAGGTGAATGGAGTTCAGAAGTGTACACTACCAATCTAATGCGATAAACCTTAGAATCAGCGAACGTTATGGGTTCCTTAAATCTTTTTTCAAAGAACTAGTATTTAAATTTATTGTTAAAAATACAACATTAAATGTAAAAAGATATAATATTATACTTTTTAGATTAATCATTGCTTGGTTTTATAGCTTTCAAGCCGTTCAAGTACTTCTGCAACGCCTTCGGCACCAGCACCGTTCCATCGGGTTGCTGGTAATTCTCAAGTATAGCCACCATCACCCTCGACGTTGCTAACGCGGTGTTGTTCAAGGTGTGCACCAACTTCGCCTCTCCCCTCGAATGGTACCTTATATTCAACCTCCTAGCCTGGAAGTCCAAGCAGTTGCTGCAACTGCCCACCTCTCTGTAAGCTTGCTGCCTCGGCATCCACACCTCCACGTCGTAAGTCTTGGCGGAGACAAAGCTTAAATCAGCGGTGCACAAGTTCACCACTCGGTAAGGAAGCTCCAAGCCCCGTATTATTTCCTCGCTGAATGATATGAGCTTCTCGTGCCAACCCCAGCTCTCCTCTGGCTTGCAGAAAACGAATTGCTCCACCTTCCAGAACTGGTGAGTCCTGAACAAGCCCTTAGTGTCCACGCCGTGGCTGCCTATCTCCTTCCTAAAGCAAGGGCTGAAGCCGGTCAGGCAGAGGGGCAGTTCTTCTTCTTTGAACAACTCTCCTTGCTTCAACGCTGCTAATGGGTGCTCGCTCGTGGCTATCAAGTAGAGGTCCTCCCCTTCCACCTTGTAAAGCATGTTCTCAAAGGCGTCAAGGTCCGTGACTCCTTGGTAGGGAGCCCTCCTCATCATCAAAGGAGGAATGACGAGCTTGAAGCCCTTCCCTATCATGTAGTCCATGGCGTACTGGCACAAGGCAAGGTTAATCCTTGCCAAGTCGCCGAGTAAGTAGTGAAACCCGGCCCCGCTAACAACAGCTGCTTTCTCAAACTCGGCAACTCCTAAGCCCTCTGCCAAGGCGCCGTGAGCCTTTAAATCAAATCCCGGCTTCTCAGGAGTCCCCCAACGCCTCACCTCCACGTTGTCCGCCTCGCTCTCACCCCTCGGGACAGAGCTGTGAGGAATGTTTGGGAAGCGAAGCAGCAGTTGGTCCAGCTCCTTCCTCAAAGCAGCCGCTTTCTCCTCGCGCCTTGCCAGTTCTCGAGGTAGCTTCTTCGCATCACCTATCACTTTTTGAGCTTCATCTTTTCTGCCTTGCTTGAGCAACTCGTTAACCTTCAAGCTTAGAACGTTCCTCTCGTGGCGAAGGTCGTCCACCTTCTTCTTCAACGCGCGCCACTCAGAGTCCTTCTTCAAGAACTCATCCACTAAAGGGGCGTCCCCTTCCAACCCCCTCTCCTTTAAAACCTTCTTTACCACATCAGGGTTTTCACGCACGAAGTTGACGTCCAGCATGCAGGGGAAGAAAGGGGTAAATATATATAAAGTTATTTGAAGAATTAGAGAGTGAGTTAAACGTCTGTCAGCGCCTGCTCCGGCTTCAAGTAACCATGCGACCTCAAGTAACTCAATATGAACTCCTCGTCAAACCCCACTTTCTTAACAACCCTGTCAGAGTGGCTGTTAGTGGAGATGCCTTCTTCTACTTTGTAAGTTGGCTTGCCGTCCTTGAAGGTTACCATCAAGTAGTTTCCAATGCCTAAGTCCTTGAATTTCTGGGCTAACTCGTGGTGGTGGCTTATATACAGCAGGGTTGGTTTTTTATGGTGGAACCCCAGCAATTGAGTGAAGGTGTGCCTGGTTTTCTCCTCAAAGGTTGTTCCTTCTATCAAGTCGTCGAGGACTATTAAGCTGTGCGGGCTTGATTCCAAGAACACCTCTTTAATCCTTTCCAGCTGTGTGCCGAAACCTCCCTCCTCATCCTTAAGGGTGTCTGCTCTGCCCACTTGGTAAAACACTTTATCCGCTACTCCGACTTCAGCTGAATCCGCGGGAACGTAGCAGCCGGCTTGGGCGAGGATCTGCGCTTGAGCGATGGACTTTCCAAGCGATGTCTTGCCTCCGCTGTTAGGGCCTGTGAGGAATGTCAGCGGCTGGTTGTCAAGGTTGATATCGTTAGGCACGTATTCAAGGATTTTTTGAGACTGCACCGCGTTTACCAGGTTAGTGGCTGAAAAGCTGTGCCTCTCCCTTTTCACTATGCGAGGCAGGGTTGCGTGTGGAAGTTCTTTTCCGAAGTAGTGGTAGCTCAGCAACTCGTCCAAGACGCCTATCGCTGCGTAAGCATTCACCGCTTCCTTCTCTGAGCTTAGCCTTTTCCTTAAGGGTTCTAACAAGAGCTTCTCGTCAGACAACTTTCCAACAACGTTGCCTACCGACGCATTCAGAGACGCTCCTAGATAAGACAGCATGGCTTGAAGAAGGGACGAGTCGGAGGGTGGGAAGATGTCCTTGCCCTCGCTTTTAGCTAAGAGGTAAAACAATCCGAGAGCTGCTCCTGCATATGACGCGGCGTACAACGGTTTAAAGGAGAACTTGTGCAAGGGGAAGGGAGAGACTAGGACTGGTTTTTCACGGAGTTCTCCAAGCCCGCAAACCTCTCTCTTAAACAACTTCCTGAAGACAGGGCCCTTTGCTAGTTTTTGAACAGGGGAGTTCTCCAAAGCTTTTATACCTCCTATTAAGGATTTCAAGTAAAAGGATTCTGGTTCTGGAACGCTTTTCACCCACTTGGGGAGTTGTTTTAAAAGCTCTCTGGCAACGGCTTGATCATACCTTTGAGTAGCGCTTACACCATTAAGGAAAAGGACTGCTTTCTCTTCCGCTTCTTCCACTCTTGCCAGGAAGTCTTCTATTGACCGCCTTAGATTATCATTCGCGTTTAGCTCTCGCAGGGCGTCTTGCCTTTCAATTATTTCTTCCGGAGAGGTTAGAGGGTTGTGGAGGCGGTGGTCTACTAACATTTTACCTGTTTCCGTTATGGAATGCTCCACGATGTTGACAAGGTTTCGCAGTTCTAACGCTTTCGCGCTCTCTTCGTCGACCACGCCTGTGCTGTTCTCTTTGAAGAATTCGTTATTCAGGAGGGAGATGCGTTTAGAGAAGTACCATTCAAGTGCTTCGTCTGAACCGTTCATAAGAGTAGAAGAAACAAACAAATATATAAATGTTTCGTTACTAAATAGTAGTTATGACTGATTTTCAAAAAAGTGTCATAAAGCCACCAAAGAGTAATTAGCCTGAAACCCTTGAATTTCGGGCTTAGAAGCTCTGAAAAAGCCAATTCAGTATCCTAAGGCGAAAACTTAGGGTATGGCACCAGCTCAGGGTAACGTGCCTGAGAATTTTTTTATTTTTTTATCTAAATGTTGCTGCACTCACAACAGAAAAAATATCATCGTGTTTATCTCTGAACCTTTCAAAGACTTTAACGTTCATTGTGCCTGTCGGATAATTTGTTTTTTCCTGAATCATGATTAACTCAGTCACAACAACTATAAATTCCACAGAATACTCTCCGTATCTATTTAACTCGTCAAATTCAGATAAATCCTGCTTATCATAAACTTGTAAAGAAGGAGGATATTTAGTTTCAGGCTTTAATTTTTTCATCATATCTATAAGGTAATCAACCAGCTTTAAGGTTAATTCCTTATTGTGGCTCAACTTCATGTAAAGATCAATAATTAAGTGTATATGCTTTGGCGTTCTTACTCTCTTGCCAGGCTCCTGATAATGCACTCTGAAGTCATAAGGAGACTCCTGCTTAGAACCTTTAGAAACAAGAACTTTCACTCCATCTTTTGTTGTGTGCATTAAAGTATAATCAACCATACGAAATTTAAAAACCAAAACTTTATAAATCAATTATGTATATTTCTCATTATTTATAAAGAGAAATGATCATTAATGGGTTAAAATGCCAAAAGTACCTTTAAACATAACAGTGGATAAAGATATTC
>CAZTPT010000073.1:0-4066 GCA_964615705.1 uncultured Methanosarcinales archaeon | reverse complement strand
AGAAAGCCATCACGAAGAAAGAGGAGGCGCTTATATTTATGGAGACGAGGCTGGTCATTATTATCAGCAACGCTAAGCCGAGGGAGGGGAGTATGACTGCGAACAACATGTAGAACAAGGTCACGGAGCTGAGCTTCTTGCTGTAAAGGTCTATCTCTGTTAATTGCTCCTTGGCTATCTCTTCAAGTATGGATTCCAAAACGTGGCTCACGTCTATCCCTATCTCTAACGCGTTGGTTATCTGGAAGAGTATCTTCCGCATCATGTCAGAAGGGCAGGTCTTGGTGGCTTTCTCTAAAGCCCTCTCAAGAGGGGTTCCTAGCTCTATGTCCCTCATTATCTCTTGGAAGTACTCGTTAGCGACGCCGTAACTCTTAGATGCTTCTTCCAGGGAGTTGATGAGTGACCTGCCAGAGTTAAGCTTGATCAGTAAGAAGCGGCCCGCGAATAAAACGTCTCGGTCAATCATCTTCTTCCGCTTGTATATGGCCGCGTCCACCCTCTTCATCAACGTTGAGAATATTGAGAGGAACCAGAACGCAAAGGAGAAAGCCACCCAGAGAGGAGACGCTTCTGTCTTAGCCACTAGGAGGAATGTGAGGAAAGCCATCCCTGCTGATAAGTAAAGCGCTGAGAGCAGGTTCTTCTTCAGGAAGGACTCGGGGTCGTCAGGTATCTGTGCTATGATGAGTTTTCGCTTAAGGTTTGGAAACTTTGACTCTAACAATCGCTTGGTAAAACTCATACAGCCCTCCTCAGTCCAGCTTGAGGGTTCCCATGTAGTACTGGGACATCTTCAACCCTATGTCGTGAACGTTTTCTATGTCTCTAGCAACCATCCATTGCAGTATCTTCATCTTCTGCTTCAAGTCAAACATTAATTCTTGCTCGCTCAGCCCTGTGTAGAGTTTTAATCGCTCCATCATGCTTACGGACTTGTTAACCCTTTCTATCACGTCTGCGTGCACGTTGAGCCTCATCAAAATGTTTGGGTCCCCGTTGGGGAGTATCTCCGCTATTTGAAGAGTTCTGCGCTTCCCTGTGCGTCGGTTCCTGTTCTGCACCAGGATTAAGGACAAGGAAGAGATTATCGGTTTGGGAAGGTTTATAGGCGGGTTTGTAAGCCTGGTTATTACTTCTTCTGCGTTGTTGGCGTGTATGGTGGAGTAAACAGAGTGGCCTGTGTGCATTGCTTCAAGCATTACCTCTGCTTCTTCCTGCCTCCTAACCTCTCCAACGATGATTCGGTCAGGGCGCATCCTCAAGCTGTTGACTAACAAGTCAAGCATGGTGACTCCGCCCTTCCCTTCAGGGTTGGGAAGCCTGGTTTCTAAAGGCACCCAGTGCAGGTTTCTCGGAAGCGTTAACTCCCTCGTGTCTTCTATGCTTATAATCCTCTGGTTGGGGGGGAAGAAGTTGGCGAGAACGTTCAGCATTGAAGTCTTCCCAGAGCCGGTTCCGCCTGCTATGAGTATGGATAACTCGTTCTGCACTGCTAACCAGAGGAGAGCCGCTGCTTCTAGGGATATAGTGCCTAGCTTTATGAACTTGGTAATGGTCCACGGGTCTTCTGAGAACTTCCTAATCGTTAAGGTGTTCCCCTTAGTAGATATAGGGCTGAGCGTTGCGTTCACCCTGTCCCCGTTCGCTAAGTGGGCGTCCATTAAGGGGTGCAGGTTGGTTATTTCCTTCCCCACCTCTCTACCTATCATGGTGGCGTAGTGCCTTATCCTCTCCTCTGTGAGTATCCTTATATTCGTTATCAACCATCCGAACTTCTTGTGATACACCCAGACTGGTTCCACGTGGTTGTTAACAACTATTTCTTCCAAGTTTTTGTCCCTTAAGAGTATTTCCAACTTGCCCAGCCCTAGGTTTTCCTCTAACAAGTAGTTTATCAGCATGTTCTTGGTCTGGGTGTCCGCGTTTGGGAAGTACTTGTTGATTAAACCTTCTATCTCTTTCTTGAACTTCTCCCTGATGTCCCCTGCTTTCTCCTCGCCAAGTTCTTCTATGTCTTTCAGGTTTATCTTGCTGATGAATTCCTGCCTTATCTTTTCAAGTATTAGCTTGGTGGTGTCTGAGATGTTGGTGATGTTTACTATGTACTTCGGAACTGCTTCTTGCTCAAACCACTCTATCCTTATCTCTATCACTATGTTGTTTATTAAGAGGTTGTACTTGTCTATCAGCCTCTTGGAAGGCTTCTTCTCCTCAACCTTTTCCTCAGGCATGCTGCACTTTCTCCTCCAATCTTTGAACAGACCTTGCTAGGTGTATCCTGTTCTGAATCGCGTCAAGCTCTCGGTACAATTCTTTCTTCTCATCGCTCATCGGCATTGATATTACCTTGTGTTGCAACTCTATGAATAGAGATTCTGCCTCTAAAACCTTGCCTTGGTCTATGAGTTTGTTCACCGCTTCTGCTTCCCTCCATAACTCGTCTGTGGAGAACGCTTTCTTCTTCTTCGCTGTGAGGAGCCTTTCATGCAGCAACACCATTTCCTTGTAAGCTCTTTCCTTCTCCTCTCCCGGCCCCAACTTTGAGAACAAATTCTTCAAGCGCTTGTACTCTGTCAGAGCGCTGCTGAGAGAGCCCTTGTCCAGGTACTTGTAAACCTTCAGCTTTGACTTCTGAAAGCGTTGCAGAGGTGTTTCCTCCTTCTTCTTAATAACGAGTTTTAAAGAAGGCTTGAACTTCTTCGCTTCTTCGCGCTTCTCCAACTCCTGCACGCTCTTCTTCAAAGCTAAGACGTCTTTGAACAATTCCTCCTTGACAGTTGCAGGCGCGTCTAACTCGTGGAACGCTTCTCTTAACTCTTTGTAAGCCTTGACCGCGCCTCTCGCATCCCTCTTCATCACTAATTCTTTAACTTGTTCAATCTTCTCAGCCACTTCTTTCTCGCCGTGCAAGTAGTCCTTCCTCTTCTTCTCCTGCAAAGCTTGCCTGAGCTTTGGGTATACCTCCATAACTTCGGAGTAAAGCCTCATCTTCTCCTCCCCTGCAGGCATGGCTTGGTAGTCCGCGTATAATTCTTTGTAAAGCCTTGTCGCGAGTGACAACTCGTTTTCAGTTATTGCCTTCCTTAACATATTCAGCTTGGAGCGCACAGCATTTTCAACTCGTCCTAAGTCTCCCTCCCCTCCAGCTTCTTCTGAGAACACGTTTTTCTCGAGGTAGTCTTGAATAGCGCTCTTAACTTCTAGCATTACTGCGTTCGCTTTCTCCCATTCAAACGTGTTGGGTTGGAAGGTGAGCGCTTCCCTTTTCAAGTCCTCCAACACCTGCCTTGCTTTTAACAGGTTTCCTTGCTGCAACGCCTCCCTCGCCTCCTTCGCGTAGTCTCGAGTGAGGGAGAAAACGCTTAAGTCGTCAGGCCTGGGCCTGGGCTTAGGCATTGTGCTCACCACCACTTGCTCGTCCAGGTACTTCTTGATGTCTTTTTCCAAAAACTCTGATAGGTCCATTTTCAACCAGCCAGCACCTTCTCCTTGTAAGCGTTCCACAACGGTTCAGGGTTCAGAGCTCGCTCCCTCGCTTCTTTGAAGAAGTACTCCTTCTTCGCTTCCAATTCTTGTAGCAAGTGATTCCTCCAAAGGGAGGGGATGTTCTGCTCGGGAATGTTTTTCTCCCTTGCCTTCTTGAAGAATTCCGCTCTCAGCTTTTGAAGGGTGACCTCTTCCTCCTCCACTGTCTGAGGAGGGGTTTCTTGTTGAAGCACGTTGAGGTATATGTAAGGCTTGGTGAACTTGTACTCTATCCCTATAACTCTTTCCTCTACTAGGAAGTCAACCCAGGACTGAACCACATCCACGCTCACCCCTAGTTTCTTAGCTGCTTCTTCTAAGGCTATCTTGTCAGTCTTCTTCAAGAGTTCTAACAACTGGTCTACCCCTGTCTTCACCTCTCCCGTCCCTTCTGACACGCTTTGTATTATCTCTTCCCTCATTTTCCAAAAGCCGTGAGATCTCTCGTCTGTTTTTTAGAGGAGACCTTTTTAAATTTTCTTAATTATTTCGTAGTAGTGGTTAAAGCGTTTCATCCCGAGCAAGAGGTTACCCAGTC
>CAZTPT010000072.1:0-4197 GCA_964615705.1 uncultured Methanosarcinales archaeon | reverse complement strand
GGGTGAAGTGCTTGGTGAAAGCAACGATGATGGACTCGTTCAAGGGGCCTCCGGTCATGTCCGTGCCTGCAGCCCTGGCGGTTAAGGACAACTCAGGGTGCTTCGCCTTGTGCCTCTCGGCGAAGCCAACCAACGCCTCCACGTCTTCCACAGTTTTAGGAAAAACCACTGCTTTGGGCTTCACCTTGAAGATGCTTGCGTCAGTGCTGAACTCCTCCAAGACGGAAGCGTCGTCAAACACTGCTCCGGGCAAGGACTCCTTCAACTCTTCTATCCAAGACACGCGGAGAACAACAGACGCGTTGGTTTAAAAATTTATTGTTTGGCACGGTTTCCTGCTGAGAATCAGTAGCTCTCCCGCCTAGTCGCCGAGCGCTACAACGAAGCATGCGTCCTCCTCCTTGGCGAGAATCTCCAACCTGTCAGGGGACTCGCCGTGGAAGTCGCTTAGGAGAAGAACTCTCGTCCAACGCTTCTCTCAACCACCCTTTTAAAGAGGTTTGGGTTGGGGTGGGCGGGAGGGAAAAACTTTTTTAATCAAGAGTTTTTAACTTCTTAGCATGAGCAATGCTAAATTAGTTCTGGGATTGGTGTTAGTAGTGGCTAGCTCGTTGTTCTTGGCCAGCACAGGGGTGCCTCGAACTCCTTTCGCCGCTAACGCGTTCCCGCTGAGCATCTTAGGGTTCTTGACAGGCGTGGTTCTCTTAATCATTTACCTGGTTGAAAGGTTCCTGGCAAGATGAAGGCGCGAGCCGTCCTTGCTTGGAGGAAACGCTTAACCGAGGACATAGCCGTGTTGAGGTTTAAGCCGGACTCAACGATGGAGTTCAAGCCGGGCCAGTTCTTCCTAGTAAGAGTGGGGGGCGAGTTCAGGCCTTACAGCCCTGCCAACCCGCAGGGAGATGAATTAGTGGAGTTCTACGTGAAGGCGAGCCCTGAGGGGCGCTTCGCCAAGCGCTTAATCAACTTGGAGCTTGGCGGAGAGGCGGAGTTGGAAGGACCTTTCGGCAACTTCTTCCTCAGGGACTGCGACGGACCGATTTACCTAATATGCGCAGGGTCAGGGGTTGCCCCTGTGATGAGCATTGCGAGGCAGTTGAAAAAGGTAAAACCTGCTAACAAGGTTGTGTTCTTGCAAGGAGCGAGGAGGGCGGAGGAGCTAGGTTACAGGGAGGAGTTGGAAGCGATGCGGAGCGATAACTTCGCTTATGTCCCCACTATCAGCAGGCCTTGGCTCAGCCCTGGCTGGAAGGGAGTGACTGGTAGAGTTGAGTCCTTACTGAACCTGTGCGAGCCCCCCGGCCACGCTTACGTCTGCGGGCCTCCCGGGATGGTTGCGGGCGTGGTGGAAACCCTTTTAGAGAAAGGTTTTAAAAAAGAAGAGGTATTCACTGAGAAGTACGAGTGAGGCTGAATGATGGCTGTTACGCTTGAGAAGAGGACTGCGGGGTACTTGTTGATAGCGTTGTCCGCGTTGCTAGTCCTCACCATGAGCGTTGTGAAGTACGAGTTTGACAACCGGGACGCTTACCTTTGCAGGCTCTACCACGATCACCCCGAGCTAGACATGTCCAGCTGCCCCGTCCATCAAGGGTTTAACCTTACTTCTTGGCTCCTCGTCACCGGCTTCGTGATTTCAGCCATGATAGCAGCTACTGGAGGGTTCTTGATATACTCTGGGAGGCGTGGCGGCGTTGCGAGGAAGGACTTTTCAAGCTTGAAAGGGGACGAGAAGCTGGTGTGCGAGTTGCTCGCGGCGAGGGAGGGCTCCATGTATCAGAGCGAGTTGTTGAAGGAGACTGGCTTTTCAAAGGTGAAGCTCACAAGGGTTTTGGACAGGTTGAGCGCTAAAGAGTTGGTGGAGAGGCATCGCAGGGGGATGACCAACCTCGTCGTCTTGAAGTGAAACTAGTTTCACCAGTATTTAAATAAGGTGTTTCGCCCCTCCGCTGGAGAGGTGATGCGCATGGAAGGAATGAAAAGGTTTAGGAAAAGTTTCTTGCTCTTAGCGGCATTGACGGTTGCAGGGTTGGTGCTGGCCGGGTGCTCAACCACCGCCCCTCAAACACCTAACACAGGCTCTTCAGGGGCGGGTGGCGAGAAGGCTTCGCTGAAAGGGGTTGAAGCAGTGATTTACAAGTCATCCAGTTGCGGGTGTTGCAACTTGTACGCTTCTTACCTGGAGAAGAAGGGGTTCAAGGTTCAAATGGTTCAAAAGGATGACTTGACACCGGTGAAGGAAGAGTTCGGCGTGCCCTCAAACCTTAGGAGTTGCCACACCGTCAAGCTAGGGAATTACTTCGTTGAAGGGCACGTGCCGGTGGAAGTGATTGAGAAGCTCTTAGCAGATGAGCCTGACGTGGACGGGATAGCGATGCCTGGAATGCCGTCCGGCTCCCCGGGGATGCCTGGCTCCAAGACCGGACCGTTCGTGATTTACTCGGTCAAGGACGGTTCTTACCAAGAGTTCGCCAGGGTGTGAAGGGGGTGGCTTTGATGAAGAAGCTAGCAACTATTCCGGTTGCGGGGTTGGCGTTGTCCAAGGGAGTTGCTGCTCACTGCCCTTTATGCACTGCTGGAGCCGCAGCTGCGGCTGCCGGGGCGTTGTGGCTCGGCGTGGCTAAGCCGGTGGTTAGCTTGTTCGTAGGGGCTTTCGGAGTGGCTCTTGGATGGTGGGTTTCAACCATGGTGAAGAAGAAGTACGTCCCGCACCAGAAATGGCTCATCATCCTGGCGTCTTACTTGCTAACCGCTATTCCTCTGACGAGCATCTTCAAGTACCCTTACCCGTGGTACCTCTCCATGGCGGGTGGTTACGGCTCGTTGCTGAACAGGACTTACGTTTTGGACTTGTCCTTGATAACCAGCGTTTTGGGAGCGTTAATCGTGTGCGTCACTCCTTGGCTGAGCAGGAAGATAACTGCCAAGAGGGGTAAGATGGTTCCGTTCCAAGGAGTGGTGTTGACGTTCGCCTTGCTATTGATTGTGGGGGTGTTAATCCAGTTAGCCCTTTGAAGGAGGTGTCCTCGTGAAGGAGAAAGATGTTAAGAAGTGGTTGGAAAAGGTTGAGAAGGCGAAGAAGGGGGACGTGGACTTGTCAAGGGATGAGGACTTGAGCATAGCGTTGATGAACCTGGTGAGTTTGGAGGAGCACTTCTACTTCACCGCTATGAAGACTGGTAACAAGAAGTACTTGGACCTGCTACGAAAGACGAGGGAGGTTAGGAAGGAGTTGCTTGCTTGGATAGTGAAGGACCCTGCCGGGGAGGAGTGGTGCATAAGCAAGCACTTGCTAGCCGCTAGCATGAGGCTTGTGGAGGTGGGCACCAAGGAGTTGGCTCGGGATGAAAGAGCTGCTCACACCTGCTTCAAGCACGCCTTCAACCTTTACTCCTTGTTCTTCGCCATCAACCTCAAAGTGATAGGAGTGGAGGAGTTGGAAGAAGCGGAGTTGGAGAGGGAGGGGAAGGAGTCCGGCTTTAAGAAGTTCTCAGAACTGGTTAAGAAGCTGGTTGATTGCTGCAAGGAGTGGTGACTCAGAGGGATGAGTAAGCGGCAAGGGTTATAACTGTTATGAGCGCGGTGGATGTCAAGCAGAATATGCAGAACTTTTCCAGCTTGAACCATTGAACGTATAACAAGTAATAACTCATTCCTGCAGCGGCGAGGCTTAAGAGGAATCCTAACAAGTACGCGTTGGTGAAGCCGTATATGAACGCCAACGCCGAGTACCCAATCACTCCGAGCCAGGAATTCGGGATTACGAAGAGCTTTGCGTAACGGCTGTGAAGCACTTCTTCGCAACCCGCCCTTTTAAAGCGTTTGTCAAAGCAGAACTCGAACAATCCTGGAAACCTTTGCTGCAAAGCGGTGTACAACGAGTCCGAAGCCCCCGCGAGCGAGAGCCAGAGCAAAGCGTTCATCACTCATACCTCAAAGCATCAACCGGGTTCATCTTGCTAGCCCTCCACGCGGGGAAGACGCCTGAAACAGCTCCTGTGAGGAACGAGAAGGCGAGGCTTGACGCTACGAGCCACCACGGGAAGAAGGTTTTCAAGTACTCGCTCCCCAAGTAAAGAGTGGCTGCCTTGGTGAAGGCGCTGCTTATCAAGTAGCCCAGCGCCACGCCTATCGCTCCACCGACTAGTCCTAGCAAGCCAGACTCTACCAAGAAGATGAGCAACACGTCACCGTTAC
>CAZTPT010000071.1:0-4211 GCA_964615705.1 uncultured Methanosarcinales archaeon | reverse complement strand
AAGTGCTCGGTGTAGCGCCCGTCTAAGAAGAACAACTTCGTGAACAAGGACCTTGACAGCAACGGGTCCACGAGCATCGCCCTCTTGTTAACCTTGTCCACTAACACGTCGTAGGGGAACAAGTTCTTGCCAGAACCGTTGATAACCCTCAACTCCTCCTCGTCAGCGATAACCCAGTGCTTAGGGCTCCCAGTGTTACCCCCTAACCGCCTGCCAGCTCGGGTGTAACCCCCGAAGAACAGCGTCTTGTTAGACTCGTTAATAACCGCTCTTTCAAGGATTATTAACTGGTTGTTCTGCGTTGAAACCCTGACACCCATGTTGCAAGTCAAGGTCTCGTTCCTCTCCCTGCAAGGCCTCCAACCCGTCAAGTAGTTAGGCCAAGGACTTATCCAAGCGTTGGCTTCCCTCTCATTCCTTAAAGAGTTTGCATCGTAGTACAAGCGCTTAGCGGTTTCCTCGTCGTAACCCAGCTTTTCAGTCATCTCCTTAACCGCTTGGCCCACCGGTTTACCCCTGAGTTTCTGGTAAACGTAAGCCTTCTTGAAGTCCCAGTAGCCAAAGTGAGCCCAAACCCCTGCCTTGCCTACCATGTCAGCGCTGGTTATGAAGTAGTCCTCAGGCGGGTTGCAGTGCAGCTTTCCAACAACGACCTCCACTTCCTCCTCTGACAACCCCTGCCTCCTCAACTCGTTCCTCGCCTCGTCCGGCGCCACGGCTATAAGCTTGTAAGCGAGGGAGACCCCCTTAACAGTGTCTCCTCCCAATGCTTCTATCAACTCGTTAACCCCTTGGTAGGAGCCGCAGTCCAGCATCCTTAAAATGTTGATTGCTAAGGACTCGTTACTAGTTGACAACACCCTCCCAATCCAGTGAGCGTTAGGAGTGTTCTGGGAGCCCCCGTCAAAAGTCACTGCTCGGTCAGCCACGGCTTTGAACCAGTGGCCGAAGTCCCACCAAGAGTTGATAATCGCGTTTGGAGCTGATTCTTCCTTTATCTTCGTCAAGCTACTCCACCAAGCATCGTTCATGCTAGGCACTTCCCTCTTAGCCGCTTGCGCCCCGCTCTTCACAGGGCTTAACAAGAAGACTAGCACTATGAACGCCAACGCTAGGGAAGCGGCTTTCCTGTTCAACCCGAGTTCTGAGCTGGCAAACCTTGAAAGGCTCCGCTGAAAGGTTCCCAGGGTTATCCCGAGAGACACCGCGAAGGCAGGGACTAACACTAACAAGAACCTCACTCCCTTAGTGCTCGCGTAAATAGTGCCTAGGAACCACACCGTTAAGAGCAAGGAATACCTCACGTCAACGTCCTCGTCCTTCAGGCTTAAGAGGAAGCCAGCCACTAACGGCAAGGCTAGCAAGGTGAGGTAGCGGAGCTGGTTCATCGCGAGGGCGGAGCTCGTTATCAAGTACAAGTAGAGAGCTGTGGAGCCCGCTAACAAGGCAACCCTCTTCTTATCCGCTTTGTGAATCATTGTCAAGACTAGGCCGAGCGTTGCTAGAAAGAATATCCAACGCCCCCCCATAGAGTTCACGATGGTGCCTAGGCTGGTGTTGCCGAGCTCTGCAACAGTGGTGTACACGTTAGGCCAAAGATTGGCGTGAGCAGCGTTCTTAATAACCCTGAAGCGCAAAGGTTGAGTGATTGAGGAGTAAAAGCTGGTGAAGCTCGTGAATAAAGTGACGAACAACGCTGAAGAAACCAAGAAAGAAGCCCCTGTTACCAAAGGATGCTTCAAACTTTTGAAATCAACTTTTTTCTTTACGAGCCACGAGTTCAACAACTGGTAAGCAACCACTCCTGCAGCCACTACTAATAGGAAGTCGAAGATGTACCACCAACCAGTCCAGGCAAAGCTGAAAACACCCACCGCTAGTCCTGCTAGGCTTGCAAGCGTTGCTTTCTTCCTCAACTCCTCCGCTTCCAACGCTTCTAAGAACAGCCAAGCAATCAGCAAGGGGAAGAACACGTTGTAAGCGTCAGTGTCTGAGAACCCGCCAGCGGTTCTGCCGAGGAAGGCGGGGTGGACCGCTACTATGACACCTGCCGCGAAGCCTCCTAGCAAGCCAGCCTTCCTCTTAGCCAGGAAGAACGCTGGAATCACTGCCAAGGCTGAGAACAACACGGGCATGTAGAAGAAAACAGTCATTAACGGGAGGTCGTTGAACAAGCCTACCAACTTGTAAAGGTAATACGCGGCTACGACGTGGAATGAGAGCCTGACGGCGTGTCCGATAGGCGCTTCCATGTGGTTGTCCCAGGGCTCGCCGTTCCTTAACTCGTCGTACCACTTGCCTTTCTCAACCCAGTTCCTGAGCTGGCGGAAGTAGAAGTAAGGGTCAATCGCTAACAGGTACGTCTGACCGTTGTCGTCTTGCAAGCGTTGCTTGTAAGCGTTGGACAACGGCTCCACCTGAGCCTCTACGTCGTTCTTCCTCTCCTTTAACAAGCGTTGGAACTGTTGCTCAACCAATTCTTTCTTGTTCTGAGAGGGAAGGTTGGGGTATAACTTGTTAACCTCGCCTGCAATGTTGCTCCGAACACCGTTGTACACCGAACTCCTCGCCCAGTCATCCGTTACTGGCAGGTATGCGGGCTGGGTTCTTAGGTACACGCTTAGAAGCAAGGGGACGAGGACGAGCAGCACTGTTAAGAACTTCTCGTTGAAAAACACTCCCCAGTCAAGTTTGGCGGAGAACTTCTTCAGCCTTGAAAAGTCCAAGAGGACTTCCTCCTTTGCAAAGTTCTTCTCCGCGCTAGAACGCGTTCTCTTCTTAGAACGTTTCGGCATTAAAACCCTCCCACGAGGCGAGTTTAACACTTTACTATTTAAATCTTTCTAGCGGTTTTAAAAGCGGAACTTCACAAACTTTTTAAACGAAACAACTCTTCAAAAGCGTTATGCAAGCCACTCAGGTAGTAGTGTTCGTGTTAGCGTTGTTCTTCCTGGCAAGGGTGGTTAAGAGTTACAAGCAGGAACGCTTAAGCCCGAGGGAAACCATTGCTTGGATAGTAGTGATTACCGCTATGCTCGCAGCTGCGGCGTCCCCCTCTCTAACCGTGTCCCTCTTCTCATTCCTCGGATTGGAGAGCCCTGTAAACCTTTTGATATACATCTCCATAATAGCTTTGTTCTACTCGTCCTTCTTGTTGTACGTCAAGCTTGAAAAAGTGGAGAGAGACCTCACCAAGGTTGTGAGGGAACTCGCTTTGCTAAGAGCTGGGAAGCGCAGGAAGAAGTGAGTGCTTATGAGGCTCTTCTACCAACAAGTCCCTGAAGTTGAGAAGCGAGTCTCCACGCTTACTAAGAAGTTCTTGAAAGCGTTGGAGCGGGACGAGAAGTTGGAGAAGTACGTTGAAACCTTCGGCTTGGTAAGGCCTTGCGCCAGGGGAGAGGGGTTCTACTTGGACGAGGAGGTGCGGAGCGACGTGGACTTCTTCGCAGTCACCCGTGCTATTAACCCGTTCAAAGAGGCAAGGCTGAGAAAGCTTTTCGAATCCGTTTTTAAAGACGAAAAAGCATCCCTCATCACTTTCTCACCAACCATTTTCAAAAAGCCTGACTTGATGTTCTACGAAGCCAGCCAAACAGGCGAGGTGTTGTACGGGGAAAAGCTTAGGAAAATCCCTCTTCAAAGGATTTCAAGGTTTGAATGCTTCCGAAACCTTGCCTACAGGGCGTGTCACTTCCTTGAAATGTTAACTGTTGAGGGAGGGGAGTTAAAGCCGAAGGAGGAAAACAAGCTGAAATTCTTCTATGGTTACTCAAAGATAATATTCTCATTAGAAGAGGTTTTCCTATTATTATCAGCGGATTACAAAGCTAGCAATTTTGAAAGAAGAAGGTTAATCTTGGAGAACGAGCACGCCAAGAACCTTAAAGGCTACTTGGAAGAGCATGAAAAAGCATTTATGTTTAGGTATGGAGGGGTGTCTCTAAAGCGTTTGCCACGTGAAGCGTTGTTATTAAAAGCGTTGAAGTTTTTAAGATTTGGCTACGACTCAGTTTCAAAAGAATTGCTAAGCGTCGGTGTTGAGGAATGCTGCAAAGCTTTGAAGAGGATTCACCCCTCTTTTAAGAGTTCTGTTGCTGCCAAGTTTTTCTTCTCTCTTAATTACCTCAAGACTTATAAAAAAATTAAGTTTCATTTAGTTGAAGAGCCATTCTCTGTTTTTAACTGCAAGTTGTTATCCTTGGTGTTAAGCG
>CAZTPT010000070.1:0-4244 GCA_964615705.1 uncultured Methanosarcinales archaeon | reverse complement strand
AAAGAAGGGAGAACGCTACCAGTAGCGTGTCGTCACTGGGGCGTGCCGATTTTCAAAAAATGAGATGCGCTTTTTGCAACCACGAGGAAACCCGAGTGATAGAGACGAGGGAGAACTCCGAAGCCACTCGGAGGAGGAGGGAGTGCTTGTCTTGCAAGAAGAGGTTCACCACTTATGAAAGGCCTGAGAACGTGTTCGTCATAGTGGTTAAGAAGAACGGCGAGAAGGAGCCGTTCGAGAAGGAGAAAGTGCTCCGCGGCATGTTGAAAGCGTGCGAGAAGAGGCCTGTGCCGAGGGAAGCGGTGCTGCAAGCAGCTGGAGAGATAGAGGCGAAGCTGAGGAAGAGGAAGAAAGGAGTGGTGAGCAGCAAGGAGATAGGCAGGATGGTGTTGTCAAGGCTTCGCAAGATTGACGAAGTGGCTTACCTCAGGTTCGCCAGCGTTTACCGAGAGTTCAAAGACATAGGCAGCTTCAAGCTAGAGCTTGAAAGGATAGAGAGGATAAAGAATTAAGGAAAAGGGGGTATTTGAATGGAGGCGTTGCAAGAGTTAAAGAACCGGTACGAATACATTAGGAAGAACTACCCTGCTCCGAGAAAGGTGAGCGTGACGGAGAACCAGTTGAAAGTGATAAAGGACAAGTACTTGAAAGACTCCCCCAGCGTGGAGGACTGGCTTAGAGGGGTTGCTAGGAACATAGCGCTGGCAGAGCTTATCCACATCCCCCGGCTCAAGAAGAAGGTTTACCAAGGCGTGTCTTACGAGGAAAAGGTTTACAAGTTCAAGAACAAGGACTTGAAGCCGGTAACGGTGCACTACTTACACAGCGAGAAGCAAGGCAGCGATGAGCGGGACTCCAACTTCAAGAAGTTCATAATGAACCTGTACTCCCTAGCGGACGAGGACCAGGAAGCCGCTGAGGCGGTGAACTACTTCGAGGAATTATTCTACGGCTTGATGGCGAGGTGGGAGTTCCTGCCCAACAGCCCGACCCTGATGAACGCTGGGAGGGACTTGCAGCAATTATCCGCTTGCTACGTGTTACCCATAGAGGACTCAGTTCAAGGATGGGGGGACACGGTTAAGAACACCATGCTGATACACAAGAGCGGCGGAGGGACGGGCTTCTCCGGCTGCAGGGTCAGGCCTAGCGGGGACTTGGTGAAGAGCACCAAAGGTGTTGCTTCAGGACCCCTCTCAGTCTTCAAAATGGTTAACGAGATGACCGAGCAGATAAAGCAAGGCGGCACTAGGAGAGGCGCTAACATGGGGATACTGCCTTACTGGCACCCCGACATCTGGAAGTTCATCACTTGCAAGAACGAGGAGGGCTACTTGGAAAACTTCAACATCTCAGTAGCAGTGGATGACAAGTTCATGCGGGCAGTGGTTGAGGACAAGGAAGTGGACCTCTTAAACCCCAGGGATAACAGCGTGGTGGACAAGGTGAAGGCGAGGAAGTTGTGGAACGCCATCATCAAGAACGCTTGGGCCACGGGAGACCCCGGCATAATATTCCTGGACAGGATTAACAACTCAAACTCCAACCCCACGCCTCAGATAGGGATGATTGAATCAACCAATCCGTGCGGGGAGCAACCATTACTTCCTTACGAGCCGTGCAACCTGGGAAGCATCAACCTGAGCAGGTTCGTCATAGAAGACGATAATCCAAGGATTGACTGGGACAAGTTGGAAGACACGGTGTTCCTAGCAACCCACTTCTTGGACAACGTCATAGACGTCAACAACTACCCCTTGCCAGAGATAGAGGTTATGGCGAAGAATAACAGGCGCATAGGACTAGGCGTTATGGGATGGGCGGAGATGCTGGCAAAGCTCAGGATACCTTACAACTCTGAGAAAGCGTTCAAGCTGGGAGAAGAGGTTATGCAGTTCGTAAACGAGAAGTCGTTGGAAGCGTCCGAGTTGTTAGCGGTGGAGAGGGGTGTGTTCCCTAACTGGCAAGGCTCGATATACGACCCTGACAGCAAGTACTTCAGAGGCAAATTCTTAAAGCCACGGAACTGCGCCCGAACCACAATAGCACCCACCGGCACCATTGGCATAACGGCAGGGTTGCAAGGCGCCGGCATAGAGCCGTTCTTCGCCATAGTTTACACGAGGTACAACGCCGCCGGCCTGGACGCTTTGAAAGAAGGGAGGACACCTGACGAGAAGGACGTGTTCTACGAGGTCAACCCGTTGTTCAAGGAGATAGCTGCCAGGAATGATTACTGGGGCTTGGAGCCGAGGGAGTTGTGGAAGAAGGTGGTGGACAACCACGGCTCGTTGAAAGGAATCCGGGAGATACCCGTGGACGTTCAAGAAGTGTTCCTCACAGCTCACGATTTGGAGCCGAGGGACCACGTCATGATGCAAGCAGTGTTCCAGAAACACACCGACAACGGGGTGAGCAAGACCGTTAACTTGAAGAAGGAAGCCACTGTGAAGGACGTGGAGGAAGTGTACAGGCTTGCCTACGAGCTAGGCTGCAAAGGAGTAACCATTTACAGGGACGGGAGCAAGCAAGTCCAGGTTTTAAACCTTGCCAAGAAGAAGAGGGAGAAGAGCAACAAGGAGTCCTCTGCTTATTACAACTTGCAAACAGGTTACGGCCCGGTGCACATCCACATAAACTATAACGAGGAAGGGCCTACAAAGGTGTTCGCTCACATATCCCCCATAGGCACCGAGATATCCGGCTTGACCTCCGCTCTCGGCATAGTGTTGTCCAAGTACTTAGAGCTGGGAGGAGACCCTGCCTCTATCCTGAAGCACTTGAACAGCATTAAGGGGGACAAGCCTTACGGCTTCGGAGCCAAGCGCATAGACTCCATACCCCACGCCATAGCGGTTGCTTTAAGGGATCACTTGGCAAGCACTGGGAAGTTGAAAGGGCCGCAGACCAAGCTGGTGGAGGAGAAGCCGGAAAGGGCGTACTGCCCTAAGTGTTACTCCAGCAACGTCGCGATCGTTAACGGTTGCTCAGAACCTACTTGTTTCGACTGCGGTTATAGCAAGTGCGGCTGATGCCCCTTGAAAGTCCTCCTTAACACGGACGGGGAGAAGAAGTTCTACGGGAGCGGTGAGAAGAGGCTTGGAATGCTCCACTTGTTGATGGGGGACGGGAAGGGGAAGACCAGCGCGGCTGTGGGCTTGTGCGTGAGGGCTAGAGGCGCGGGTTACAAGGCGTTGTTCGTGCAGTTCTTCAAGATGCACACCTCCGAGCTAGAACCTTTGAGGAATCTCGGAGTGGTTGTGAAGCAGTTCCAAGCCCTCGGCCCGTTCTTCAAGAAGTACGACGAGGAATCCTTGGAGGAGTTGAAGTCCAGGGTTGAGGAGTTCTGGGAAGGATTGAGAGAAGAAGTGAAGCGGTACGACTTAGCGGTGCTGGACGAGTCAGGGTACTTGTTAACAGAGGGTTTCCTGCCAGAGCAGCACTTCCTCGCGTTGGTGAAGGAGAGAGGAGAGGTCGAACTCGTCTTGACCGGGAGAGAGTTCCCCCAATCATTGCTAGACTTAGCAGATTACGCGTCAGAGGTGAGGAAGGTCAAGCACCCGTTCGACAAGGGAGTGGCTGCTCGGAGAGGGGTGGAGTTTTGAAATGCTCGCGTTGTTCGCGGCAGCGGACTTCTTGACAAGCATCGGCTTCGTCCTTGCCCGTTACGACTTGCTCCCGTGGCAAGCGAATGCTTGGCTCGCGTTGTTCATAGCGGGGAAGGCTTTGTTGTTCAACGACAAGTTCTTAAGCGTTATAGACTTAGCTGCGAGCGCTTACCTCGTAGTAGCTGTGTTCAAACCGTCCGCGCTGAGCTGGGTCTTCGCTGCTTACTTCTTGTACAAGGCAGCCTTGTCACTCTTGTAAATACCTCAACGTGTTGAGAAAGAGTTGCTCCGCTGTTTGGAAGTCTGAACTCCTCTGCTCCAACGAAGCCTTTATCATCTCCGCCTTCGCTTCCAGCAACGCTGTTATGAGGCTAGCCTGCTCCCAAGTGTTAGGGCTTAAGCGTTGTTCCAGCCTCAAAATAGCTGATAAGTATTGCTGGGCTTCCTCACTAGTCATTCCGGAGTGGAACCCGTAGCGCTCGTCCAGTTTTTGCAACTCCTTGTAAGCCTGCTCCAAGTCGCTCAGGCTCCTCTCAACGCTGACTTGCTGCAACGCTGATAACAAGAGCGCGAAAGCCACTGCGAGCGGCGCGAAGGATAAAGCTTCCCTCATAGCAGTGATTCTTTCAAAACCTT
>CAZTPT010000069.1:0-4259 GCA_964615705.1 uncultured Methanosarcinales archaeon | reverse complement strand
AGCGGGCTCGCCGGGACTTGAACCCGGAGCCGGACCTCCGGAGGGTCCGATGTTATCCAGCTACACCACGAGCCCTTCAATGCCCCGGCCGGGATTTGAACCCGGGTCTTCGGCTCGAGAGGCCGAAATGATTGGCCGGACTACACCACCGGGGCTTCACGACCTGGTTAAAGCCATTCCTTTATAAATTTAACCAAGCACCGAAAAACATATAAACAACTTTAAACCACTGGAGAGTGATTATCGGAGGCGTTATTGTGAGGGATTTGGAAGAACTGGTGTGCGAATCCTTTCCCAACCCCGAGAGTTTGTACTTCGGCTTGGAGTTAGCAGGTGCGAATGAAGCGATTTGCAGATCTGAGGCCTTGGCGGAAGGCTTGGTTAAGGAAGGATTCTTCTTGGACGAGAAGAACATCTTGCTGAAGAAAACAGATTACTACTCAGAGAAGATTCCTTACAGCGAGTTCCAAAGAGCTGTTTTCAAGCTATTCTTCCAGAAGTTGGACTCTGAGCTTAGGAAAACCGTTTTAAGCCTTAACCTTAGCACAGCGAAATTTTCTAAGAAAGGAAACGTTGATTTGATGAAAGAGGTTCCTCCATTGCAGCGTTCCTTAAAAGACGACATCATAATGTTGAACCACTCCATCTCCAGGATACCGGAATACGTGGGGCAAGTGTTCAAACCTGAACAATTAACAGACGCGCAACTCTTAGACCTGGCGAAGCTGAGCAGGGACTCCTTCGGAGGATTGTTCCTGACAGAGTATTACAAGAGGCATAAAACCTTGCCAAGAAACCTCTTGTCTAAAGAGGAGGTGATTGCTTATAGAGGATCCTTCTTGTTCTACCAACTAAAGAATGAAGACTTAGCAGAGAAATTTGAATACTTAGACGTAAGGGACTTCTTCGCATTTGAAGCCGAGCACTTGACCCTGCCAGAGGTTAACATCCGCGGCCCAGCTCCCTTCTTCAACTCCAAGCACTTAGGGGTTGAAAAGGTTAAACTGGATCATTCCTTGATTCCTTGGTTTAATTCCAAGCACTGCGTGATTGAGAGTCTGGAAACCATTGGTTCAACATACCCCTTCGCTTTCTCTGAAGGAGTGGATGTTGATAGGTTCTTCTACGAGGACTACGACAAAAAGCAAGCATTGGCTGTTGGGAGCAGGAACTTCAACGTTTCCTTCTTGTGGACAGACAGAGGAGTGTCCTTAGTAGATTCTGGGAATTACAGCGAAGGATTCAGGTTGGGAAGCGCTCCTAACAACGTGTTGAACAAGAGGCAGTTGTTCTTCAAAACAATGCTGAGAGACGCTGCTAATTACTCTCTTCCGCGTTACTCTCTTCTGGGGCGTTACTCTCTTCTGGGCCGTTAAACCCCCAGCCTTAAATCTGCGAGCAAGTCGTTAAGAAGCTCACACCCCCTCTTGTAAGCGTTCTCCCAGTCGCTCTGGTTCACCACCTCCCCGCAAGTCGCGAGGTAGAAGGCCTCCTCAAAAGTCTTCACTGGGAGGCAGCACACGTTCCTCCTAACGTCGAACGGGTCCAACACGCTCTCCCTCACCAATTCCTCCAGGTTCCTGGCGGGGAACAAGTAGTAAAATTCTTGATTAGACCCGTTCTTACGCGCTAACTCCTTCAATCGGAGAGGGACGAGGCTTTTATGGTAAACCTTCCCTATCAACCCAACCTCTCCGTTAGCAGGGTTTATGGTGCCAGTCATTATCCTGTTCTTGTAAACCGGTTTGTCCAGCAACGCGGACACCATGCTCACAGCTATGGCTATCGAGGCGGAGGGTCCTCCGATACCCCACACCTCGTCGAACTGGGTTTTTAGCTTCCAATCACTAGCCTCTCTTAAAGAGTTAGTCGTGGACTTGCTCCTCCCGAGCAAACGCTTGACGTAATCCCTTGCCAACTCGTAGCCCTTCACGGTGGTCTCGTTGGCCAAGTCGCTTAGGATGTCCACCAGTTCTAAGTGTTCAAACCCTTTACCCGCCTTGGAGAAGCCTGGGACGAAGTAGGATTGAATCCTCGCGAGCATTCCCGAACCGTTCTCGAAAACACCCACCCCGTAAGCCTCTCCTGTCAAGGAGTCAGCCCTGTCGAAGTAGCCATCAGTCTTCATCTCCAAGTCCACCAAGGTGAAGAATGCCGGAGGCAACTCCTCCCTTGCCTGCTCTCTTAACAACTCCTCGGTTATAACCGTTTCGCCCTTGCCCAAGGCGGAGGCTAACGCGTTCTCCACCCTCTTCACGAAGTCCCTGTACTTCAACGATATCAAGTCCCTGTTTATAATGGTGGAGCTTAACAAGACGTTGGCTGCTTCAGGCGTTATTGACATGTTGTTAATCTCACCAGTCTTCGAAGTAAGGTCTTTGTTGTAGCTCTCAACGGTTCTGTAGAGAACTCTCAGCGTGCCCTCCCTCGCCTTCTTAGTGTTCTGTGTAATGCTGTGAGCGGGTATGGTTGCGATCCTGCTCCTCAACCCGGTCTCGTCTTTTAACAACATCGAGCCTTCCAGGGTTATGAACGGGTCCTCGTTGTCACAGCCGAGTATTATCTTGGGAGCTTCTAATTGATAAGTTATTCCGGACTCCACGAAGCTGATAATCCCTGTTTGGAGGTATTGAAGGAATTGCTCTCTCATGGATAAGCGGTCGTTGCTGTCAGAGGTTATCTTCTTGACGAAGTCTCTGAAAGAGTCCTCGAAGATGAGGATGCCGCTGTTGAAAAAGCTTCCCAGAGCAACCACTGTGTTGTGAGGAGCTATCTCCTCGCTGTGAGGTATTGTTTGAGCGAACAATCGCTGAGTGTCTATGTCTCTAACCTTTGACCAGGTTATGAAGTTGTTGGGGTTCTGGTTCGGGAAGAAGTTAACGTTCAAAACGTCTTCCAGCCTCATGTCGTAGCGCCCGTGTCTGATAACGAATCCGCCCTCCACACCTTCAAGCTTGCCATCCTTGGCGTCGTCTTTGTCCTCTAATCTATCCCTTAACTCCTCAGCTACTTTAACCAACGCCTTCTTTATCACGTCTTTCTCTTTCGTGAAGTAATCAGTGACCGAGCCTATCCATTCCTTTAGTTGAGGGGTCGCGTCTTGCTGGGTGAAAACCTCTTTCAAGTATTCCAATGAGTCAACTATCTCGTTCAGGGTGGAGTCGCTAACCACTAAGGGGGGTTTGTAGTGGCGGAGCTTGGAGTACAAGTAGTTAGTCACTTGGGCGTTACACTTGAAAACCCCTTTTTCAAGGTTGCTCTTCAAAGCGTTGTTAACGCTTTCCATATAGTTGTTTATCACTTCTTCGAAGAAGCTCCACTTCTCCTCCTCGCTCATCCCCTTTAACTCGAAGAGGCGCACGTAATCAAGCAACAAGTTGAACGAGCTCCTGACCGAGTTCAACACCAAGGTATTGCTCAACCCTTTCTCCACGTCTTCCAAGTCAAGCCCTTCTCTTTCCTCTGTGAATCCTGCCTCTTTCTTCAAGTCATCCAGCAGCAAGTCAAGGGTGTGGTTGACTGAGAACTCCTCGTTGTGGATGAAGCGAAGCGAGGGCTTCAAAGCTAGGCCGTTATTGCTCTCCACTTTGAACTGGATGAGTGACTTGACGAACTTGTTGTTAGCCCCTCCAGTTGCAACCTTGTTCATCACCGTGTCGTTAACCCTCTGATAAGCTGTCAAGTACAACTTATCCGCTTCAGACTTCACAAACCGTTTGAACTTGTCCTCCCTCACGCTTAGCTTGAACTGCCAGAAGGAGTGGTATTCTTCAAACAAGGATAGCACTTCCTCGCAGAACTCCGCTGCTAACTGGGAGTCCCTCTCAGCAGTTTCAAGGTCTGTATAAGACAACGCCTTGACGTGCAAAGGGTTCTTCAGGTCGGGGAGGAACAAGTAGCTCCTGTTTTGAAAAGTCCCTGCTTTCTTAACAATGTTCCTTAACAACTTCTTCACGCCTAACCTGTTAGGAACGGTTTCAATCTTTTCAGGGTTGGTTAACAACTCCACCAAGTAGTCCAGAACCATGGATTTCCCTATGCCTCCCTCCCCCACGAGAACCGCGTAGGGGTAAGCGGTGTTTATGACTCGAGCCACGTTCACCAGTAACTGCTCCTGGTTAACGAAAGGCAACCCCTTCTTTAAGTGCTTCTTCTTTTTAAGAAACTCCTTAACCTCTTCCAAATAATCAGGAGGACCCCCTCTGCTCGTTAAGGGGTGCCGGTGTATCCCCGCCCTGACAACCTTTCCCTCCAACCCT
>CAZTPT010000068.1:0-4376 GCA_964615705.1 uncultured Methanosarcinales archaeon | reverse complement strand
AGAATATGTCCGCTGCTTGCATGCAAGGGTACAAGACCTGGCTGGCTTGAAGGCTTAACCCCTCCTTGCGACCCATTATTTGAGAGCAGCGGAGAATCCTCTTAACCGTGCTGTTAATAGCTACCTTCATGACGAGCTTCCAGTAATCATCGTCCTTCACCAGGTCTGAAGCCCAGACAAAGTCAACCTTGTCCAAGTCCATCCCGCAAGCCTTCCACACCTCTACGAAGTACTTCCCAGCTTCTTGAATGTTCTCAAGCCCGCCCCCGAGCTTGTTATTAGCCCAGGCGTGCCAGTCAGCTATTAAGAAGGTGAACCTGCAACCCGCACGGGTCATCTTGTTCACGTTTATAGCCCTGAGCAATCCTTGAGCGATGTGTATCTTCCCAGAGGGTTCGAAGCCGTCGTAAGCCTTCAACTCCTCGCCAGAACTGATCAACCCTTTCAACTCTTCTTCGGTGAGCACCTCTTCCCCCACCTCTCTGACCAGGTTGAACCTTTCCTCAGCGTTCATCGTTCCAGCCTCACATCCAGAACTCTTGGTTTCACCAAGCTTAATAAATCTTTTGTTAAAACCTGAACGCTCACTCCTGGCTCTCCCGAGCCGAGGAACACCTTTTCCAGGCTTAACACGGAAGGGTCTATGTAGACAGGGCACTTCACGAGGAAGGGGCAACAAGTCCCCGGCGGAGTGGTAGCCACTCCTAACACTTCCTCACCACTCGCCATCCTCGCCTTCTTGGTGTTAAAAGCCTTCTTAACCTTCTTGTAATCCACTAAGTCCTCCTTCCTAACGCAGAAAGCGGCGAAGGAGTCCCCAGCCTTTAATATTACCGTCTTCACCACTCCTTCAACGGCTTCTTCCTCGCTCACTAATCGGTGCCAAGCACCCTTGCCTGACAAAACCTTGCTTATCCTCATAAGAAGTGTTCAAACAAGAAAGGTATAAAAAAGTAACCCTTCTCAATTCGTCCCGTGGCGATTACGAAAAACAACAAAAAATTTAAATAAGGCAGCACTTTACCCTTTTAAGTTAAAGATTTGGGGGGTTTAGGGAAAAATGGTTTACATAGAGCCTGTTTTGGAAGAGGAAAGTGTGAGGATTGATTCAAGCACCATCAACTTAGACGTGCCGAAGCCCTTCCAGCAGCACAGGCCTGCTGAGAAGGTTCAGGAGTTCTTGCAAGCAACGTTGAAGAACACTATCAACAACACCAAGAAGGTGTTTGGCAGGTTGAAGCTGAGCATAAACCTTGTTCCCTCGCATCACAAGAAAGCCAAGCACTACATTAACAAGTGCTGGAACCACATGGCTAGGAACGAGGTGGAGAAGGCGAAGCAGTGCTACGAGAAGTTGAGAGAGTTATACGAGGCGATGCCTGAAGGCAGCCTCAAAACCACTACTTACTACGAAGTCTTAGACATTTATCAAAGGCTTTCAGAAGTGAAGCATTAGAGGAGCCAAGAAAGCACTGGGAGCACCAAGCAACCCATTGCTTGGCTCTTCCTAACCCCTAACAAGTGCGGAATTACTCCCAAGGCTGAAGAGGTTGCAAACACTAACAAGCCGGTCCAGCCGGAGAAGGAGAACACCAACACAGTTAAGAACGCCAACACTGAAAGGTTCAACCTCTTCACGTCCATGCTGGAAGACTTTTTGGAAAGAAACAATCCCAAAGCGGAAGTGGTGTGGAAAGCGACGCATCCAGCGATGACGCTGCTCGCCACGAACGCTGCCAAGTATTGAGGCGTGGCGCTTCCGAGCAACTCCTTCACAGCAACGACTGCCCCGTTCCTCGGCTTCCCGAAAGCGTAGAGAGCGCTCAGCGAGACCATGAAGTTAAACGTGTTCACCGACCCCATCATTGTTAGGAAGTGCTCCTCGTCCAGCCGCGCAAGCCTGGAGGAGAGCAAAGCAGCTATGCCCGAGCCAATGCCCGGAAGCACTCCTGTGAGGAAGCCTGAGAAGCAACCACTGCCCAACGCCTTCACCAAGGAACCCCTCCTAAGAGAGGGCTCCTCTGCCGCCTGGGCGGGGACGTCTCCAAGCTTGAAGCTGAAAAGCAAGGTGGAAGCCCCGAACAAGCCTGACAGCAACGGGAGCAACGGGTTCTTCAAAGAGGGATTGTTAAGCACTAACACTCCCAGCAATCCAGAAGAAGCGAACACTGTTAAAGCCTTCCAGAAGTTCTTGTCGCTCGTCACCGAAAAAACGCTAACCGCTATTAAGAGGTAAGGAGTCAGCCGCTTGAAGGAGGGGTAGAAAGACAACGCGGCTACGAATAACGGTGTTAAAAGCGCGGCTAAGAGGAGCGCTGACAAGCTCCCTATCAACGTGAGCCTTAAAGCCTTGAACCCTTGGCCCTTGAGGAGGAACCTGTGGCCTGGCAGCACGGTTAAAGCGGTGCCGGGGTCAGGCGCTCCTAGGAATATGCTGGGCACCGCGTCCGTGAAGGTGTGAGTGACCGCCATCGCGACCACGAAGCAAGCGGCTGGAACGCTCAAAGCCGGCTTGTAAGCCACGAGCAGGCCTGCCAACAGGTTTATGTGCAACCCAGGAGTCAAGCCAGTAATCGTGCCCGCAATCACTCCTAAGAGTATGGCTGTGACTGATTCCAGGAACATGCAGCGCTCCAATCCAGAATGTTTTTTATTAAGAACCCTGAGTGAACCGGAAGGTTTTCAGGCTTCTAAGCAGTGCTTCCCCTGTAACAAGAGAGGGAGGGAAACCGCCACCACTATAACCGAGAAAGCAGAGAATACTGGGAACGAGTACTTTTGAACGAGGTAAGCCATGAGCCAAGGGTTGAAGAGGTAAGCGGAAGAAGTTACTAACTGCTTAGCGCTCAGCACGCTAGCCCTCACCTTGGAGGGTATGTGCTTGTGAATCACCTCCGCCTCTGCGTAGCTCCACAAGTAATGGCTCAACGGCATGAGGTATGAGAACGGAACGAGCAGCCACGCGTTACCCGTGGAGATGAAGAAGAGTGCTAGGGACTGCATCAACATCACTAACGCTATTGAGGGGAACGCCTTCGCCTTGGCTACGAGTGAGGGGAATAAAAGGCCTGCTAGCACTCCGAGAACGGAGGACGCGACGAAGTAAGTGCTTAACAAGTAGCTTGGAAGCCCTGCTTTTAAGAGCAAGGGCTGGTTGGTCTCGTGCCACGCGTGTTCAAAGAAGAACAAAGTCACTGCTAAGAGTAACAAGTACCTCAAAGTCTCGTTCTGAAAAACCAGCCTAACGCCTTTCTTGAAGTCTTCTCTTCTCGGGGAGTCTTCCTCTAACGGTTTCTCCTCCTTGTAAGTGGAAAGGGCGAGTGATGCTGAGATGTAGGCGGCCGCGCTGGCGAGGAATGGGTAGTGCGGCTTTAATCCGTACAAGATGTGGCCTGCGTAAGTAGCGATGATCATCCCCGCGAATCCTAAAGCGTCTAGCAAGCCTAGCACGTCCTTGTTTAAGGATTCCTTCCCCTTAGATTTCAACCCGTCGTATATCAAAGCCTCCTTCGCCCCTGAGTAGAACGACCACGAAGCACCCCATATTATAGAAGCGGCCACCACTGCTTTAAATCCTGGGCCGAACGCGTAGAGCAATGCGCTGGCAGCTGCTCCGAGAGAGGATAACTGGAGGCTCAGCTTCCTCCCGAAACGGTCAGCGAAGACTCCTGAAGGGTATTCTAAGAATAGGTTGGCAGCGTACACCGCGCTCGTGGCGAAGCCTATCTCTGCGAGAGACAACCCTTTCACTAAGAAGAAGAGTATGAAAACCGCTTTTGGGAAGTAGAACGCTAGGAAGAACTCTGAGAGGTAGACTTGCCATAACTCCTTAACCCAGCCCTTAACCACTGCCCAGCTCCCTTCTACGTTAAAGCTTCAACCCCTTACGCAAGGCTGGTTTAAAAAGTTAACCAAGAAAAAAGAGAAAAAGGGGTACGGAGAAGTTTAGTCCTGCAACACTTTCTCAAAATAGTTCCTGCTCTTAATGTCGGTAATCGTGGTTTTGTGAATCACCCACTTCCCGTCCTCTGACTTGGTGATGGACGTCTCTATTATTGGTTGCTTGCTTATCTGCTCTATCTTCTTAGGCGTTAACTCCAAACACACCACCTCCAAAAGGTTTTCCAAGAACAAGGAGCGCGGTTTAAAAAAGGTTTAGAAGGAAAAACCGTGAATCCTCCGAATCACACCTTTTGAGTCCTCTCCGCCTGGACAGAGATAGTTCCTTGCAAGTCTTCAAAGGTGGCGTTGATAATCACTGTGTCTCCGTCGTGCACGCCCGGGGGCCACTTCTTGGTAGGGGGCAGGGTGACTAGCTTCTTCTCCCCTGACTTCACCAAGGAAACGTTCACCTTGTCCCAGAGGGGGTTGTACAC
>CAZTPT010000067.1:0-4492 GCA_964615705.1 uncultured Methanosarcinales archaeon | reverse complement strand
GTCTTTCTCCCAACCCTTTTAAAGCTCGCAATAGCTGGCTTGGAGAACTTTCCAAGGTTGCCAACCCCCCTTCTAAGCCCTCGCTTCCTAATTCTAACGTTGGAGAACCTGGACAAGGGGTGGCTCGCGTTCCTCCCTCTTTTCTTAGCAAGGCTTACCTTGTGCTGGGAGTGCTTGTTGCAGTGAGGGCAATGCCTGTTAACCGTCTTGGGCAGCTTCATAAGGGCTTGGAAAGAGGGTTGGTTTAAAAACTTTACTCAACCTTCTCCGCGGAACCGTTCTTTATGAGCATCTCAGCCACTTCTAAATCCAGGGAAACCGTTTCTTCTTCTTTGAAGGGCCCGTAAACCTCTGAGTTGAACCCTAAGAACTTTGGGACTTCTTTCTTGAAGCGAACTGTTACCTTTCCTCTCCGAGAATCCTGCTCGGCTTCCTGGGTTTCATCGTTGCCTTGCTTCGCGTTGGGCGAGTTCTCTTTCACACCGCTGTATTCAGGAGCTTGTAGCGAGAACAGCTTGGCTAGCACTCCTTGCTTGTACTCCGCGAAGAGTTGGGCGGCGTTTTCAAAGAACGCCTTTTCAACCGCTAGCAGCGAAGAGGTGTCTACTATGTCCGTCCGCGCCTTGGTTCGGTCCAACGCCATGTTTATTATCTTCTTCTCCCTCCTCTCGAACAACTCCTTGACTATCTTCTTAGCGTTTTCCAATTGTATCCTTACCTTGTGTTTTTCAGAGCTGAAAAGCGCTGCTTCCTCACCTTGGCTCTCCAGTATTCTCTTCTTCTCCTCCAGGTAAGCTATGACGTCTGAGTAGAAGCTTTCCTTTAAGGGTTGTAGTTCTTCGCTTTTCCTCTCGTTCCGCAACGCGTCGAATAACTCCTCGTAAGTCACTGGCATGTCTAAAGGGGTTGCTGAGTCGCTTTTTAAAAATTACGCCTCTGGCTTTACTTTGGGTTGATTGCTAACACGTCCAGGCCCGCAATGGTCACTTCCAAGCTGCTCCCTTTCAAGGAGTAGTCCGAGTAATCCGCTAAGACGTAGCTCGCCGCTAAGGTTTCCTGCGCGTCGTAACCCGCTACTAGTAACGCTTTCTTCTCAGGGTAGAGCTTGATGACGGCTTTGCCTGGCTCAAAGCCCTTGTTGCAAGGAACAGGGTAACCCATGAGTTCCGCGGCTACCGAGTTAGCGCACGGGCCTCCTACCACTATCAAGTTTTGTGAACCGAGGGGTGGGGCGTCCACGTCCAGCACTGCTAAGTGTTCCTTGAAGATTGAGTTCATCCTCCCCAAGGCGATGTCCGTCTTTGAAGACGCGATGAGGCTCGCCGCTATGTCAACGGCTCCTATCACGTCAGAAGTGGCTGCGTTCTTCCCAACAACGAGTTTGGCGTTGAACAACCCGTTCACAACGAAGGGCGCGGGATACTCTGAGAGGTCTGCTGGCTGCGCTGCTACCGCGAGGGATGCCAGGATGAGAAGTGTTATTAGCGTTTTCTTCATAGCTAAAGGTTGAGAGAGAATTTTTTATAAAACTTTTCCTTTGAAAAGGGTTTTTTCAGAAATGAGAATAAAAAAAGGGTAAAAAATTGGTTTGGACCTGCTTACTTGGGAGTCACGGTTATGGTGTTGAGGTCCGCAACGGTTACCTCAACCTCGTTCCCGGTCAGGTCGTAGTCCTTGTAGTCGGCCAGCACGTAGCTTGCTCCCAAGGTGTCCTGCGCGCTCCAACCAGCGACGAGCAACGCGTTCTTGTCCTCGAAGAGCTTTATCACAGCTTTGCCTTCTTCGAAGCCAAGGTCCTTCACCGCGTCGCCGCACGTTGGGTAGGACACTCCTAAGAGCTCCGCAGCCACCTTGTTGATGCAGGGACCTCCAACCACTATCATGTTCTCTGTCCCTACTGCTGGCGCGTCCACGTCCAGCACTGCCAATCCCACCGCTATCGGGTTGACCTGGGTGGTGGTTATGCCGCCTGGTCCTCCCTTAGTGGCAGTGACTGGCCCTGCAGTGACGAAGACCTGCACTCCCCTCTGAGTGTTGGGGTACATCAAGGTCAACTCTTCTGGGTTGTTCCCTGATGGGTCGTACAAGTCGTACAACACGCCGTAGTCGGTGGCTTCCAACTCGTGGTCTTCCTTGTCGTCAGGCTCTTGCGGGTCGAACTTGAAGTTCGCGTACTTGCCAGTGGTGCTCTTCAAGCCAACCCCTTCGATGTAGACTTGCTTGGTCCTGTCGATGGGGAAGGTCACCCCTGACACGCTACCGCCGACCCTGGTGTAGTTGTGGAACCTCATCTGCACCTGGTTGTCAGATGCCTCGGAGATGTTCATCCACAACTCCTCTCCGCCCTCGTTGGACTCGTCGAACTCGCTGCCCTCTGTGTGCAGCACGAAGAGCACCGAGCTTCCCTCTATGCTCCTCGCCGGGCTTGTGGAGAGGTTGTCAAGGTCTATGATTCCGCCGCCCTTCACCGTTATCTTGCCCTTGTCGCCGTCTATGTTCCCGTCGGCGTTCAGGTCAACGGCTATCGGGTGGCCGCTCGCGTTGCTCACGTAGACCTTGTAGGTGTTCCCTCCGAGGATGAGGTCGCCTTCTCCTATCACCTGGGAGCAGTTCTGAACGGCTCTTGTGTCCGTCCTGTACGTGAACTCCTTGGTGCCGGTCGCGAGGTCTTCGAAGGTTAAGACCTTCTCGTTGGTGTCTATGCTTTCATAGCTCACCACCTCGCTGAAGGCTTGGTCGTCCCACGCGTCGTCCCTTCCGTTCCAGACCACGAACATGTCGTCCTGGTCTATGAAGAAGTGACCCGGCGCCAGGTTGCACTGGCCTGAGCTGTTCAGGTAGGTGTCAAAGCTGGAGTTCTCTACGAATATCAAGTCGTCGGTGTCGTCCTCTCCGAACCTGAACGTTCCGCTCCTAGTGACTTCCACATAGGGGATGTCGTACACGTTGCCTTGCCTGTTGGTGAACCTCAGCCTGTACTCGTCGTCTCCCCTGGCGTATATCTCTATCGGGGTGTCACCAACGTCTAGGAACCCTTCGTACCTGACGTCGAAGTTGGGGCTTAGCAAGCCTTCCGGCTCGTCTAAGAACTCCCTAATCCCGTGTCCTGGAGGCACGAAGATGTTAGTGGTTCCTACCAGGGCGTCCGCTGTCAACCTGTACTTTATGTTGGTTATTTCGAAGTCGTTGCCAGCGGTGAGGTTGGTAGTGGCGATGCACTGAGCGCTTATCCGCACCCATCCTTCCTCGATGGTTTCCTCTGTTATCTCCACGCCGTTGTAGAAACCGTTGTTAGTGCTTCCGTCACCGTCAGCGGTGTTGGTGTCTCTGAACTGAACCTTGGTGGCTCCTAGGAAGAACTCTACTATTCCTCCTCTCTCGCTCACCAGGATTTCCTGAACCCCTATTTCTAGGCCGTCGGACAACACGTCAGTGTCGCCGTCAGTCAACGCGTCTGTTAACTCCCCGTTAACTGAGAACTTGGCCTCTACGCTCCCGCTGTTCGGGTTGGAGACGAAGACCAGGGTTACCTCGTAGTCCTTTCCGTCAATGGTGTAGGTCTTTGTCTCTCCTTCTTGCAACACGTCGGTGACGTCTCCTGCTATGAACTCCAGCTTCAGGTCTGGAGCGCTGCAGGTTCCTCTCAGCTCGCTGTCCACGAAGACGAAGTCCGTTCCGAAGATGTTGAACACCTCGTCTTCCAAGTCTTTGAGCTGGTACACCCCTGTGGTTCCGGTGGTTTCAATCTCTGCTTCCAGTCCTTCCTCGAATTCTATCTCCCACTCGAAGAAGGCGTCTTGCGTCGGGTCGTTGCTCCCCTCAGCTACGTAGAGGAAGTCGCCTACCTGCTCGTTTGGAGCGTCGTTCTCTCCGTAGATGACCGCGGTTGGGAACAACTCTGACGCGTTCGGAAGCTTGAACCTCAGGTATTGCTTGTAAGGAGTGGTTCCCCTGTCAGTGGAGATGACTCCTCCTTTCAACGCAGCTAGCTCGAACTCTGTTATTGTCTCTTTCACGTCTCCTATCGGCTCGTTCAACGTTAACAGGTCTGAAGGCTCGCCGATTTCCACGACGTCTCCTTGCAGCACCGTCTTTCCAGCCGCGCCTGGGACTTCAACAGTGGTTTCCACTGTGGAAGCCGCTTGCAAGCTGGCGGCGATGTCGATGGCTCCTAAGACGTCAGAAGTGGCTGCGTCCTTGCCAACGACGATCTTACCGTTAAACGCGCCATCCTTTATCCACATGCCGGGATAGTCTTCCAGGCCAGCCATTGCTCCCATAATGGTGGCACCCATCATGGTTGCTCCGGCCCCCAAGGCAACTATCTTCTTGATGGCCTTTTTTACATCCATTTAAACACCTCCGTGTTTAAGTTTTGACTCTCCTCCTAGTATGCGAGGCGTGCTCTATAGCCGCTCAGCCGCGGCTAATTTTGAGCCCCCGCATACCAGTTGATAGCCCAAACTTAGGGGTGTGTATAGTTACAACTTCT
>CAZTPT010000066.1:0-4521 GCA_964615705.1 uncultured Methanosarcinales archaeon | reverse complement strand
ACCCCGTCGTTTCCAACCTTCTCCATCGCTTCTGCTATGAGGCTCCCTATAACTTCGTCGTTGTTAGCGGAAACGGTTGCTACCTGGGCTATCCTCTTCTTGTCATTGACGGGTATGCTCTTCTCCTTCAAGTAACCCACCACTTTCGCAACTGCTTTCTCAATCCCTCTCTTCAGCTCTACACTGTTAGCCCCTGCAGCCACGTTCTTCAACCCTTCCTTTATCATTGCTTGAGCTAGGACTATGGCGGTGGTTGTGCCGTCACCAGCGTTGTCCTGCGTCTTGGAGGCAACCTCTTTCAAGAGTTTGGCGCCAACGTTTTCAAACTTGTCGTGAAGCTCTATCTCTTTAGCAATGGTTACCCCGTCGTTAGTAACTACTGGTTTGAACTCCTTGGCAAGCACCACGTTCCTCCCCCGCGGGCCGAGGGTTACCTTTACTGTGTTAGCCACTTTGTCAATGCCGCTCATCAAAGAATTCCTAGCGTTCTCGTCAAACATTACCTTCTTGCTCATCCCACACCACCTCACTCAATCTTTGCTAGTATGTCTTTGAAGTCTATGATTATGTACTTCTCACCGTCCAGCTCTAATTCTTCAGAGCTGTAACCCCCGTAAATCACCTTGTCCCCTTCCTTGAGGGGGAGCTTCTTACCGTCCTTCTCCCCAACAGCCACTACTGTTCCTTCCTTGCGCTCCTCCTTCGCTGACTCTGGAATGTAGATGCCTGCGTCAGTCTTCTCCTTCGCTTCCTCAGGCTTTAACAAAACCCGCTCACCCACAGGTATTATCTTCATTTTCTCACACCTCCTTTTCCTTTTCCCTCACTATTGCTTCTTTTAACTTGTCCAGGCATTCCTGGAGAGCGTTCATGGCTGAAAAACTCTCAGCCCTCACGTTCAAGCGGTGCTTGTCCGTCCGGACGTGGAGCCTACACTGTATCAAGGGCCGCCCCGACTTGGTGACGGCTATCGCGGCTAGGTGGCAGTGAATGCTTCCCTCGCCTAGCTTGTGCGAGTGACGCTCAGCGAAGGAGAGTAGCTCTCCTTTTAAAAATTCTTTGTCAAGCAAAGGTATCTTGGTAGATACTTGAACGTTCACCCCTTCCTTGAACCGGGACGCCTCAATCCTTTCCAGCAAGTCCCTCTCGGTTATAACCCCTACAGGGACTCCTTGCTCGTCCACCACCACTACCCCGCTGACATCGTTCTCAAGCATGACCCTTATAACTTCCTGGACTGAAGAGTCCTTCCTGACCGTGAAGACCTGCCTAGTCATTACTGAGTCAACGCGCAACTGGAAGAACGGCTCCTTCTCATCCATCACTGAGAACAACTCTGCCTCCTGGTCGGCGTCAATGCTTTTCTCCACGAGGTCGTGCATCGTCACTATTCCTTGCAAAGAACTGTTCTCCACCACTGGCAACCTGGAGATGTGGTACTGCTTGAACAAGTTCAGAACGGCGAACAAGGTGTCTTGAGGAGAGCAAACTATCAAGTCAGGCGACATGAAGGATTCCGCTTTTTCCTCTCCAAAAGCGGTTTCTCCTGCAGCCCTTAACACCTCTTTCACAGTGACGACTCCTACCAACTCGTCCAGTTCAAACACAGGGAGCATCATCACGTCGTTCTCCACCATAAGGCGAGCGCACTCCACCAGGGAGGTGTTCCTCGTTATCCTCGGGGCTGGAACTGTGAGCCTCTTCACCTTCGCAGAGGCCTTGTCCAAGCCGCTTCGGAGTATCTGCCTCTCGGTGAGTATACCCTTGTAGGAACCGTCTTCGTAAACGAACAACACGTCTGTTTCGTCGTTGAACAAGTGAACCGCTCTCTGCAGGGTTTCCTCTGCGTCCACCACTTTGTACTGGTTTGTCATCAAGTCCTCTGCCTTTAATCGTTGCAGGTTCACCTCGCACCCTCCTTCTCGTCCAGCTTGTAGCCTTGCACGACTCTCAAAGCGTGTTCGAAGTGCTTAGAGGTGACTTTGCCGTCCTTGTTGCGCCCTTCCTTGAACTCCCTCAATGCTTGCATCCCCGCCTCCCTGCAAACAGCTTCTATGTCGGCGCCTGTCCAGCCCTCAGTCTTCTCAGCCAAGTTTTCCAGGTTCACGTCCTTGGCTAACGGCATGTTCTTGGTGTGCACTTTGAATATGCTTAGTCGTTCCTCTCTGTCAGGCATCTTTAACTCTATCTTTAACTCTATCCTCCCAGGCCTTAAAAGGGCTGGGTCTACGAGGTCAGGCCTGTTAGTGGCTGCTATCACGACTACTCTTTCCAACTCCTCCACGCCGTCAATCTCTGTAAGCAACTGGTTAACCATTCGCTCAGTCGCGTCTGTTAGGGAGGTTCCTCTCACCTTGGATATGCTGTCAAACTCGTCGAAGAATATGATGCAAGGAGCTACCTGCCTCGCTTTTTGGAAAACCTTTCTTATGTGCTTTTCTGACTCGCCGACCCACTTGCTTATCAGTTCCGGGCCCTTCACAGCTATGAAGTTAGCGTCTGACTCGTTAGCAACCGCTTTAGCTAGTAAAGTCTTACCAGTGCCTGGAGGTCCGTAGAGCAAAACCCCTTTCGGAGGCTTAACCCCGAACTTCTTGAACGAGTCCGGGTCTTTCAACGGCCACTCCACAGTCTCCCTTATCTTCCGCTTCGCCTCTTCCAAGCCGCCTATGTCCTCCCACTTAGTGGTGGGCTTGGTTATCAAGACTTCCCTCATAGCAGAGGGCTCCACTGCTTTCAAGGCTTCCAAGAAGTGTTCCAGCTTTACCTCTATCTTGTCCAACACCTCTGCGGGGAGTTTTTCCTCGCTAGTCTTGAGAAGCTTCATGTGCGGCTGCAACGCTTTCAGAGCAGCTTCTTTACAGAGCACTTCCAAGTCGGCTCCGGTGTAGCCGAGCGTTTTCTCGGCTAGGTAGTTCAGGTCAACGTCATTGGCTAAAGGCATGCCTCTCGTGTGGATTAGGAGTATTTCCTTCCTCCCGTTCCTGTCAGGCGGGTTTATCACTAGTTCCCGGTCGAAACGGCCAGGCCTCCTCAACGCAGGGTCCACGTCTTCAGGCCTGTTAGTAGCTGCCATCACCACTACCTGCCCTCTTCCTTGCAAGCCGTCCATAAGCGTTAAGAGCTGCGCAACCACTCTTCTCTCCACCTCGCCCCTGCTCTCCTCCCGTTTAGGGGCTATGCTGTCCACCTCGTCTATGAAGATTATGGAGGGGGAGTTCTTCTCCGCTTCTTCAAACACGTCTCTTAACTGTTTCTCTGACTCGCCGTAGTACTTGCTCATTATCTCGGGCCCGTTGATGGAGTAGAAGTTGGACTCGGTCTCGGAAGCTACCGCTTTCGCGAGCAACGTCTTGCCTGTTCCTGGCGGGCCTGAGAGCAGAACCCCCTTAGGAGCGGTTATTCCTAGTTTTTGAAACACTTCGGGGTGCTTCATTGGGAGCTCCACCATCTCCCTTATCATCTCCACTTCCTTCTTCAACCCTCCTATGTCTTCGTAGCTCACCTCTGGAGCCTTGTAGCTCTCCGCCTTCACCACTTTCTCAGAAACCACTACTTCGGTGGAGCGGGTTACCTTGACAACCTTGCCTGAAGGAGCGGTGCCTGTGACTATGTAGTGTAGGTGGGTGCCCATAACGTCTATGGTTATCTTCTGGTTCTTGAGTAACGGCCTGTCAAGCAGCTTGGTGTGGAAGTAGTGGCTCGGGTCTCCTGAGAACCGGACGTTCTCCACTGGGGAGAGAACCACTTTCTTAGCTTCCACCCACTCTGCTAGCTTGCAACTCACTTCTTCACCTATAGAGGTTCCTGCGTTGAATCGTACGGTGCCGTCCATCCTTATAATGTCTAAGCCTTGGTCTTCTGGCCTGGAGCGCCACGCCGTCGCTACAGTTCTCTTCTTCCCCTTCACCTCTACCACGTCGCCCGAGGATATGCCTAGCTTGTCCATGACGTCGCTTGGAATCCTGACTATGCCTCTGCCAACGTCGCTTTGCAGGGCTTCCGCCACTGTGAGTTTCACCTCTTTCATCTTCACCCCTCCTACGATTGAAAAAAGGGTTTTGAAAAAAATTAGTCTATCTTGACCTCTCTCCCCTTCTTGGAGCCGGGCTTCGCCTTTGGTATCCTCAGCTCTAAAACCCCGTTCTTGTAGCTCGCCTTGACCTTGTCAGGGTCCACGTTTTCAGGCAGAGGTATCCTTCGGTAAAAGCCTTTATAGCTGCGCTCCAACCTGTACAGTCCTTTCTTCTTGTCTTCCTCCTTGACTTCTTCTTTTTTCTCCACCTTTACCTCTACGCTGTCATCCAGCACTTTAACCTTTATGTCCTTCTTATCCACTCCTGGCAGCTCTATAGCAGCAACGACTTCGTTGTCTGTTTCCCAGACGTCCGTCAAGGGTTGCCTGTACTCGCTGGTCTCCACCCTTCCGCCGAGCAAGGGTTTCTCTTCCCAGAAGGGCTCGTAGAAGTGCGTGAAGAATCTGTCCATATATTCTTGCATTCTTTCCAACTCGTCCCACAG
>CAZTPT010000065.1:0-4589 GCA_964615705.1 uncultured Methanosarcinales archaeon | reverse complement strand
AGAAGAGAAATGAGGCGAGGAGGCTGGAAGAAGAGTTCGCCGCCGCGTTGTTCCAGCTCGGGAACCGCTTAGGCGACGGATTGCCTCCTGAGATTGCTTTTGAAAAAGTGGCTGAGGTTATGGAGGACACTGCATCAGGCAGGTTTTTCAGACTCGTCACTATAAACATCACCAAGCTCGGCATGGGCTTGGAAGAAGCCATCTTTGACCCTGACAGGGGCGCGTTAAGGCAGTTCCCCTCTGACTTGATAGAGAGTTCCATGAAGGTGTTAGTGCAGGCTAGCAAGAAAGGACCCCTGGTTGCCAGCCAAGCATTGATGAACGTTTCGGAGTACATAAAGGAGATGCACAGGGTTGATGAAAGGTTGAAGGACTTGATGGCTGACATAGTGAGTGATATGAGGTCTCAGATATCATTCTTGACACCAGCCATTGCGGGGATAGTCGTTGGCATAACAAGCATGATTACTAAGATTCTGGGCTCGCTGAGCGAAAGCCTCACAAAACTCCCCTCAAGCACCGGCGCGTCCACGCCTCTCGGCCCTGGTTTGAACTTCTTCGGCACAGGGCTCCCGACTTACTGGTTCCAAGTAATAGTAGGTGTGTACGTGGTGCAAATCGTTTACATCTTAACAGTCCTGGTGAACGGGGTGCAAAACGGTGCTGACAAGGTGGCTGAGAAGGACTTGCTAGCAAAGCACTTGTTAAGGACAACCATTACTTACTGCATCATCGCAGCCGTGGTCACCTTGCTCTTCAACGTTATAGCCGGCAGCTTGGTCAAGCCGTTAGCGATAAGCGCGGCTGGGTGAAGCGTTAGCAGAGGAGTTTTGAGCCTTGTTTTCACGGGGTTTAATATGATTGAAAACTGCGGGCGCCAGGATTCGAACCTGGGCAGGCACTGAGCCAACGGGTCCTAAGCCCGTCCCGTTTGACCGCTCCGGCACGCCCGCAACTCAGAATGAGGATTGGGTGTGGGTGCTTGTTTTAAAGTTTTCCTAATTCTTCGCCCAGTTGTAACTCCTAAGCTTAGAAGTCTTGCCGTACCCGCAACTGGAACACTTCTTCTTCCTGGCGTGGTAGGTTCTTTGACCGCAACGCCTGCAAATTATGTGGGTTTTCTTCCCCGACTTCTTTCCCATTGAAGGGGTTCCCTTCATAGCCAATCACCCTTGCTGAGGGGTTATCAAGATGATCGTGTCCCCTCTTAAGAAGATTATTCCAAGCTTTCTCTTAACCTCGCCGTCCACCAACTCCTCAGCTCCCTCCAGGTAGGTGTTGATGTGGATGTCGAAAGCTCTAAGCGTGCCCACGTATTGCTTCCCGTTCTTCAACTCTATGAGAACTCTCTTGTTCCTCGCCTGGTTCAACACATCTAAAGGTCTAAGCATCTCCGCCATAAGGTTCACCCCTGCACAGGAATCCAGGCCGCTTTATAAAGGTTTTGTGTGGTTGAAAGGCAGCTCTCCGTCTGAATACTATTTACCATTCTCACTAAGAAAGCCTGTTTGAGAGGCTTAATAATTATTCTCAGCCGTTGAGAACAGCGCCGAGGGGTTTTTCTCAAAGCTTTGAGTTATCTCTCTCAAGGACTTGTTGTCCCTCAACCCTAGGATTGCGGGTTTTTCATAGTTTGCCCCATAAACTAGGAGGTTGAATCGAAGCTCGTGCGGCTTGTACTGCTGGGCGACTAACAAGTAGGAGTGATTCCTCTTGAAAACTGTGGAGAGGCAGCAGCGCTCCAAGTCGTCCTTGGCAACCACGTACGTAACTATCATCTCGTCTCCTCTGACATAGGCGTTCAGAACGTTTTCCAGCCTGCCAGGAGCGTTGCTGTAGCGGGATAACTCTTCCAGGAATGAAGCTACGCCTTTCTCGGCGGGGTTGAAAGGAGTCTTTGCAAAGAAGCCGTTTATGGTTTCGCGGCAGTCCATTCCTTCCGCTCTCACTGTAGTCATCGGTCCTATCCTCTCTTTGCAAGTGAGGGTTTTGTAGAAAGGTATTTATAATAGTAACTCCTACCACTAGGTAAAAAACATCAATAAGAGGTGGTTTTTTGGTAAAACTTACCGATTCGGAGGTCAAAATCGTTAAGGAACTCATAAGGAATCCGCGCGTGAGCGACAGCCAAGTGGCTAAAAAGACCGGCATTCCGGTGATGACAGTTAACAGGAAGAGGAAGCAGTTAGAGGAGAAAGGCGTTCTGAGGTATTACTGCTCCGTACAGTTGCCCGGCGAGGAGAAGGCGGTGGAGTTGTTCATCGTGAAGTTGAAGATTGGAATCACCAAGGAGGACTACCTCTCCTACCTGAAGAAGCGAAGCATAGAGGACTTCTACTCCGAGCACGTGGTTCAAGAGTGGCTTGGGGAGAAGGACGGTCACTTAACCATTATGATGGTGGCTGAGGCGAGGAGCGAGGGAGAATTGATTGATTGCTTCAACGGCAGGATTGTGCAGAACTTTAAGAACTTCTTCGGAAAGGACTGCATCAGGGAAGTGATTACCGTGCAACTCATAGAGCCGTTAAGGGAGCACCACAACTACTTGCCCCTCATAAACATAGAGCAAGGCATCTTGACAAAGGATTGGTTGAACGAGTTGATATACGTGAAGCGCTGAGGAGGGATTGGTAAGATTTATAAAGTGCCCTTTTTTCCTGTTGAGGAATGCTCGTTCACAACTTGAGGCGGAGGAAGGCAACTGGCGGAAGGTACAAGGACGTCAAACCGAAGAGGCTGGCTCAGCGAGGAGATTTGCCCGCCCTTACTAGGATAGGCGAGAGAAGGGTGAAGGTGAAGAGGGCGAGGGGCGGCAATGAGAAGAGGGCCTTGCTGAGCGTGGACAAGGCAAACGTCCTTGACCCTTCCACAGGGAAGTGCGTGGTCGCAGAGGTGAAAGGAGTGGTAGAGAACGCCGCTTCCAGGCACTTCGTGAGGAGGAACATACTAACAAGAGGAGCAATCATAGAGACTTCTAAGGGGAAGGCGAGGATAACTAACAGGCCGGGCCAGGAAGGATTCATCAACGCAGTCCTAATAAAATAAACTACAAACCACTTAAAAGTGGTGAAAAACGAAAGTTTTATAAGTTACTGTGTTTTCTGAAAGAGCAAGATGTATAACAGCAGGAAGCCTGTCGGGAAGAACGGAATACACTGGGACGTGATTGCTAGGGGAAGCCCCGAAGACTCGTTCTGGCACGTGTACCAAGAGTTAAGCAAGTACTACAACCCCTTAGCCAGGGACACAGAGGTAGCTCTGCCCTTGAAGGGAAACCTTCCTGAAAAGGTGAGAGGAAAGATTAGCAACCTCGAGGAAAGAATAGGGGAGCACAACGTGATAAACTTCCTCCCAGTCACTTACGAAGGAGAACACTTTACCATACACAAACACCCAACTCGTCACAACGTAAACATCATATACAAAGGCCCCTCCACTGATTACAGCACCTGTGAAAGGTTCCCCGCCCACACATTCCGGGTCTGGATAAACAGGGACGCGGACAGCAACTATGAGCGAGACGAAATAATTAAAAGAGGAGAGAAATTCTAAGCGCGGATGGACGAGTTGCTCCACCTATACGAGCTCCTCAAAAAACAACACCCCTACGTGAGCAGCGATTGGTGGCCCACCTACACCGACAACCCAGAATTTGAGGTGATGATTGGATGCGTCTTAACGCAGAACACTAATTGGAGTAACGTTGAGAAGTGCATCAACGAGTTAATCAATCACTGCTTCACAACTCCTGAAGCAATAATCAACGCCGACTCCTCAGAGCTGAAGAGGTGCTTGAAGAGCAGCGGTTACTACAACCAGAAAGCGGAGAGGTTGAAAACGCTTGCAAGGTTCGTTAAGGAGAAAACCATGGAAAGGATGAAGAAAGAAAGGGCGAACACGCTTCGGGAGGAGTTGCTGAACATTAAAGGCGTAGGCCCTGAAACAGCAGACTCTATCTTGCTATACGCGTTGAACAAGCCAGTGTTCGTGATAGACGCCTACACTAAGAGGTTGTTGAAAAGGCTCGGCCTCTGCGAAGGCTCTTATCAAGAACTGCAAGACTTGTTCCACAGGAGCCTACCGAGAAAAGCAGAACTCTACAAAAAATACCACGCCTTGATCGTGGAGCACTGCAAAGCTGTGTGCAAGGCTAATCCTTTGTGCGAGGCGTGCGAGTTGCTAGACATCTGTAGTTTTGCAGAAAAGTTTAAATAATATTTGATGATTTTATCATATTATTAATTATGGCGAGGTGGTTCTATGAAGGCAGAAGACAGCGTTCCTTTACTGTTAAGGATAGCTATAGGGTTCTTGTGGTTGTGGATGGGAGTGGTGCCAAAGCTGATACAGCCAGAGCCTAGGATAAAAATGGTTAGCAAGAGCTGGATCGCGCCTTACATGCCGTTCAGCCCTGCAACATTTATATACGGGCTAGCAGTCTTGGAGGTGGTGTTGGGAGCGTTGCTGATAGCGGGGTTGTGGACCAAGGCGGTTTCAGGAGTGATGGCTGTTCTAACAATCACATTCATCATAGGATTGTGGAACTTAGTAGTGGCTCAAGGATTAACTTCTCCATTAGCCAACTTATT
>CAZTPT010000064.1:0-4697 GCA_964615705.1 uncultured Methanosarcinales archaeon | reverse complement strand
GAGTATGATTACTGCGAGGATGAGAACTATAATCAGGTTTATGCTTAAGTTGATCGCTCCTTTCTTCATGGTTGACACCTCTTTTCTTCAAAACGGTCGGTGCTGATGGTTAAGCTTTGGAACAACTCTTATTTAAAAGTTTCGCCCGGGATGGGAAAGATTTTTAAAACACTCCCTATAACCCCGGGTGAAGCGTTTAAAAAGCGAGGTTGAATATGTTCGACGTTGACCAGGACTTGTTGGTGAGGAAGCTGGCGGAGGAGTTGAAGGAGAGGATAGAGATGCCTGAGTGGGCTTTGTTCGTGAAGACGGGAATGCACAAGGAGAGGCCGCCGGTGGAGAAGGACTGGTGGTTCGTCAGGGCTGCCGCTATACTGAGACAGTTATACCTCAAGCAACCAGTAGGGGTTTCAAAGCTGAGAGTTAAGTTTGGTGGGAAGAAGAGGAACCGAGGAATGAAGCCTGAGCACTTCTACAAGGGTTCTGGGAAGGTGGTTAGGGTTATCCTTCAAGAACTGGAAAAGGCTGGCTTGGTGGAGAAGGGGGAGAGAGGAGTTCACAAGGGAAGGGTTTTGACCAGGGAAGGAGTTTCCTTAATATTCAGCGTTGCTAAGGGGTTAAGCACTCCTGAAAAGCCTAAGAGGAAGGGAGGCGTGAAGGTTGTCAAGGAACAAGCACAGGTCTAGGAAGAAGAGACTGGTAAGGCTTAACAAGCAGACCAGGTGGGCTCCTTTCTGGATAATCCCGAAGATTTACGGCTTGGGGAGGAGGATTCACCCTGGAAGGCACACCTTTGTGAAGAGGAGTTGGCGCAGGACGAAGTTGAAGGCGTGAGAGCATGGCAGAGGCGAGGACTTACAACGTTCCTTTAAGGAAGGGATTCTTGAACAAGCCCAGGCATAAGAGAGCTAAGAGGGCGGTCACCGTGCTTAGAGAGTTCTTGAAGAGGCATATGAAGGCTGAAGATGTTAGGATAGGCCAACACTTGAACAGGTACTTGTGGAGCAGGGGGATGAGGAATCCTCCCCACCACGTCTCAGTAACTGTTTTCAAGGAAGGAGGAGTTGCCAAGGCAGAGTTGGAAGGACACCCTTACACCGAAGCTGTGAGGCCTGTTGAGAAGGAGGAGGAAAAAACAGGATTGGCCGCCAAGCTGGGCGAGAAGATAAAGGGGAAGAAGGAAGAGGAGAGTGCTGAGAAGGAGGAAAAGCCTTCAGAGAAGGAAGCTGAAACCAAGAGAACCGTTGAGGCAGGTGAGAAGGAGGAAAAGCCTGCTGAGAAGAACGCTTTAAAGGATAAGGCTTGAGCTCAGTGACGCGCTTGTTCTAACAACTTCCTAAGAGAGGAGTCAACACCCCTTGCCAGGGAGGTGTCAATGCTTGAGGCGTGGAGGACCTGCCTCCTCGTTAACAGCTTCGCCTTGACTTGGAAGCGCCTCTGCGTGTGAATCTTCTTAACGAATAACTCCACTGCTTGGAATCTTGAAAATCCGAGCTTGGAGGCGTAGCGCTCAGCCACCTTGCTAGCTGAGTCCAGCTCTCGCTGCGAGAATTGCTTGAAGCCCTTGAAGAACACCTTGCCTTGGAGCAACAACCCCATCCAACAAATCATAATACTTCCTCATATTTAAGCATTGTTGTTCTCAAACCGCTACTTTTTTAAAAAGAATCGTTCTACCAACAATGGAAGCGGATGTGGGTGGTGACTTGCCTGAACGCTTCTCTACGAGGAAAAAACGGAGGTCGAGAGATGAGCCTGTACAAGTACATAAGGGAGACTTGGAGGAATACTATTCTTAAGGACAAGTTGGTGGAGTGGCGGAGAGAACCCGCCACTGTGAGGTTGGAGAGGCCGACGAGGCTTGACCGCGCCCGAAGCATTGGTTACAAGCCGAAGCAAGGAGTAGTAGTCGTTAGGCAAAGAGTTTCCAGGGGTGGTAGGAAGCGCCCAACCATTAGGAAGGGGAGGCGTTCAAAGCACTTCGGCCAGAGAAAGATAGTGTCTAAGAGTTACCAGCAAGTAGCGGAGGAGAGAGCTGCCAGGGCTTTCCCTAACTGCGAAGTGTTGAACAGTTACTTCCTAGCAAAGGACGGGAAGCATTACTGGTTCGAAGTAGTGTTAGTGGACAGGGACCACCCCGAGGTGTTGTCAGACCCATTGCTGGGCAGCGTGGCTCTTCACAAGGGGAGGGTATTCAGAGGATTGACTCGGAGCGGGAGGAAGTCGCGAGGATTGCTCCAGAAAGGGAAGGGCTCCGAGAAGAACAGGCCTAGCAAGTCAGCCGTGTTTAAGAGGAAGGCTAAGAAGAAGCAACACATCTGAACATTTCTAAGTTTTTTAAATTCTTACCTTCCCTTCTCTTCACTCTAACCAAACATTTATTACCAGCTTGACTGGTTGCTTCGTCCTCTGATCCTTCACCAGCTTCACCTTCTTGTAAAGGTCTTCTATCTCCCCGCTTATCAAGGCTTGAGGCTTAACCACGTCGAAAGGAGCACCTTCGCAGCACTGCACGTACGTAAACACGTCTCCTGAGGAGTTGTACAACACCCACGTTCCTACTTCCTTGTCAGCGCACAAGTCCTTAGTGGCGTTGTCATAGTAGTTGCAAGACCCTGTCTGGAAAACCCTTCCCTCGCATTGAGGGTTGCACCTGTTCTCCCAGTTAGCACAGGCCTCGTTGCAACTCCCCTCCTTCAACGTAGCGTTCAAAACGATTGACTCGTTGTAGTCCAGGTTCACGTTGAACCCTTCTGTGAAGTAGTTCGCCTTCTTAAAGCTTACCAGGTATGAGCCGACGTAAGCGTCCAAGTAGTAGTACCCGAAAGTGTTGGTAAGCGTGGATTCCTCTGTTAATGAGTAGCCGGGCGGGTAGTGAGCAGTCACGAGCACGCCGGACAACGCGTTGTTGTTCTCGTCATACACCCAACCCCTTATTGAACCCCTGCAAGTGGGGCAGTTCCTATCCACTTGGAGCTGGGCTGGTAATTGTTGCTGCCCCACGCAGGCGTAGTAAGTATAGAGTTGCTCAGCAGAAGGTGCTGTGAAGGTGCAGGTGTTGTTAACGTGTGGTTGCGGAATGGTGCAAGCAATAGCTCCCGAGCAGGAACCATTCCTCACATACACAACCTCGTTTGTGTAAACCTCTCCGTCGCTTGTCAGGATGGCTTCCACGTTCATCCCGGGGCCTGCGGTGGAAGGGTTAAGGGTGAAGCTTAACGGGCAGTCGCTGTCAGCCTCGTCAACGAAGCCGTCCACGTCGTTGTCAAACCTGTCAGCGCAGTCCTCTGGCGGAATATTTACTTGTAGTGATTGCTGGGCGGAGTTAGCTCCGAGGCAAGCGGAGTATTGGTAGGAGCCGTTAGTGGGTGGAGCGGTGAATGCGCATTGCACAGCGCTCAAGGAGTTAACTGATAAGTTCACGCACCCCGCAACCTCGGGCCCTGAACAGTCGTTCTGCCTAAGGGTTAAGAGGTAGGGACCTGCCCAGAACGAGCCGTCACTCGGGGTTATGGTTGCTTGAACCTGGGTATTAGCGTTTGCAGGGTTCGGGTTGAAGCTTAAGCTCATCCCGCAACTAGCGTCTGCTTCGTCGGCGTACCCGTCCTGGGTGTCGTCTGTTTGGTTTCCGCAGTCCTCTGTAGCGTTGGTAACTGTTAAGTTGCTGCTGTCACTGTTGGTCTGGGTCCCTATGCAGCCGTAATAAGTGTAGGTCCCTGTCTGGTTAGGAGCTGTGAATGTGCAAGAAACGGTTGGCTTGTCTCTCACCATAACGCTTGACACTTGGCAAAGAATCGGTCCTTGACAGGAGCCTTGCCTGACGTAGAAGTTCTTGCTCTCCACCCTTATCATGGAGTCAGTCCTCGGAGCTATGCTAGCAGTAACTAAGCCACCCTTCACGACAGGGTTAGGTTTGAGCGTTAGCCTTATCGGGCAGTCCGGGTCTTCCTCGTCCACGTCCCCGTCCAAGTCATCGTCTAACCCGTTGTTACACTGCTCCGCCACGCTGACAGAGTTGGATTTACCTTGATTACTCCCAACCACTGCGTAATAATAGTGAGCCCCGTTCACCGGTCCTGGGAATGAGCAAGTAGTGGAAGGGGGGGTGATGGAGCAGACCTGCTGCCCCGAAGGAGAGTCTAAGAGGATGATTACGTCAAGGCCTCCAGTGTTTAACGATGCGTCGTTAGCGCTAATATTCGCAGTTACTTGCTGGGAAGGTGCTATTGTTGAGGGGGAAACGCTCAGGGTTATCCCGCAGTCAGAGTCAGCCTCGTCCACGAAGCCGTCCTTATCATCATCCAAGCCGTTACCGCAGTCCTCGGGGAAGGTCGTAACGTTTAACTCCGCATATATAGATTGTTCTCCCATGCACGCGTAGTAGCCGTACAAGCCGTTAGTGGATGGGGTGGTGAAGAAGCAGTCCTTGCTTGCCAGTCCGTTCACGTCTATGTTGGCGCAGCCTCCGATGGCTCCTCCAACGCAGCCGCCTGCGGCTGTGCATCCTTGGTAGTTGCACAAGCTGTAGTTGTAGTTCGAGGCGAACAATGCGTCGTTAGCGGTGAAGGTGGCTGTGACGTTGCTGGACTTGGAGGCGGGGTTGGGACTTATAACGAGTGAAGCTCCGCAGTCCTTGTCCGCTTCGTCCACGAAGCCGTCCTTATCATCATCCAAACCATTATCACAAACCTCAGGAT
>CAZTPT010000063.1:0-4718 GCA_964615705.1 uncultured Methanosarcinales archaeon | reverse complement strand
CTGAAGCTCCCATCACCGCTCTCATCTCCATCCAGTGGCCGAACACGAGGAACAACACAAGTGTTGATATCTCCCAGTAGAAGTCAGCGGCTGAGAAGAAGAAGGTGGAGCCCAAGCTGTACAAGTAGCCAGACCCCACTGCCAGGCTTACAAGGACGTTCATGTCAAGTATCCCGCTCTTTAAAGACTTGGCTGCTCCTCTGTAGAAAGGAGACGCGCCGTAGATAGCGATTATTGATGAGAAGAGAACTAGCAACGCTGTGTTGAAGCCGAAGTCAGGTATTGAGAAGCCGAACCATTTCTGAATGGTTGGAGATAATAACAAGACGGGGATTGTGAATGCTAAGGAGACAAGGGTTTTCCGCCTGAACTCCTTCATCATCATAGCGTGGTGGTTCTCGTGACCCTCGTGGCGTTCCTCGTGGCGGGCACCCTTGTGCTTACTAACTGAGGAGCACTCGTAACCGCACCGCTTCATAAAAGCAGTCACGTCTTTCCTCGCGGCCACGCCTTTCTTGAGAACCACCCTCATAACGTTGGTGGAGGGGTTAATGGAAGCCTCAACCACCCCCTTCACTTCTCTTACCAGTTTTTCTTCAAGGTTACAAGAACAACCAGGAGGTATGTAGTCGTTGATGTAGAACTCCGCTGTTTCAAACCCCTCCTTCTCTTTCCGCCCCATACAAGAAATGTGTTACCTGCTCTTTAATAAACTTTTGTTTTTTAACCCTGCATCTTTTTCCTTTGCTAGCCTTCATCAAAGACGCTTTAAACACTTCTTAAGGTTAAAGAAAGCCTGGCTTTGGAAGGAGCAAAAAATAAATAGCAACGCTTTTTCTCAACCCGCCTGTGCCGTTTTTGCGAGATAGTTGAGAAGAGGGACGAGGTCATACTCTCTGAGAGTGATGCGTTTCTTTCCTTCATGGATAAGGCGCCTTTAAAAGAGGGTCACTTCTTGCTCATCCCTAAGAAGCACGTGGAGGACTTTTACTACTTGCCCTGGAAAGACTACCAAGAATTGTTCGCAGAAGCTAAGAGAATTGGTAACGCTTTGAAGAATGCTTACTCCTAAACGGCTTTCACCAAGCCGAGACGTGCTTGGACCTTTTGAGATCCTCCCCTATGCGTTTAAAGTTTCACCAGCAGAGTTCTCAGTTTTGAGAAGTCATCTATTAAGTAATCAGGGCGCGTTTGTTCTAACAAGTGGTTGGGCTGAGCCCCCTGTCTTGACAGCGATGGAAATAACCCCCTCGTTCCTACCCGTCTCCACGTCGCTGACAGCGTCTCCAACGTAGATGTTTTCATTCGCTGAAACGCTTAACTCGTTCATAATCTTGTTTACCCCTGCCGGCGACGGCCTTTTATGAGAGTTTTATGAGAGTATTTTTGCAGGAAAAACACTAAGTCAAAGTCCTTGAATCGAAGCAGTGAAAGGTTAGCAGCTAATTCGTCCCTCGTCATACAACTCAACACTACTATTTTGATTCCTTCCCCCTTCAAATAGAACAACGTTTCATCAACGCCCAGGGAAAACCTTTAACAGGGGGAGCACTTGGTAAGGATACACCTTTCTGAACTCGGAGTATAGCTGCTCCGCCTTGCCCTCATAACCAGGGGGGAGGTACGCCTTGATGTAGTCAAGAATGCTGATCCCTAAAGCGGAGAAGAGTTTTTCACGATTTATTTTATTAATGTTTTTACACTGGTTGGAGGGTTGTTTAAGTCCTAAGCACCAGATTTCTTTGCTCGTTCAGAGACGGTGCTGCATGGATTTGGAGGGGTGTTAGAGAAGCTTGAGGACTTGTTTAATCCTAGCACTCATTAAGACCTCGTATATCAAGCAAAAACTCGACCCGACAGAGAAGTAGAACAACAACTCCTCAAGAGGTATCTTGAACAGTTTAACTCCTGACAAAGCAGAATAGTTGTAACTAGCCACGAGGGAGGGGAATAGTTTCCAGAATAAGATGTAGTTAGGCAGGAAGAAAGCAAAGGTGAGCAAACCGTTCAGCAAGATGGGTTTCCCTAGCGACTTGTCTGAGAGGTAGAACGCAGAAGCGCCTATTAACATACCTGCGAGGGTGAAAAAGATTATGTTCACTCCCGGCGCTAAGGGGTAAAGCGCGAATACAATGGGAGGCGCTAGCAACAACTTCGGATCAACCCGGTCAGCTTCAAACAAGGGCTTGCGAAAAACAACTTGGTAGAGGACTGAAGAGAATCCTGCTAGGAAGAAAGCGAAAAGCAAGGATTCAACGAATAACTCGTCGCTTATCCTTATGACTTGGAACTGAGGCCTCCAATAGTCTGGAATGAAAAGCGTTTCTGAAAATCCCAACACTCCTCCGAGGCCGCTGGTGAGCAACATCTTCCTTCTCAAGTCGGGTCTCGCTGCGTAGAACAAGAACCAGAAGAAAGCCACCACTGCTGAACCCGCAAGGTAGACGTAAGCCACAACCCTTTTGGCAGCGAACTTTTTAATAAACTTATCGGCTCTGCTCTCCGCAGCTAAAAGTTGCCGTGAAAAAAACATAAAAAAATTCAAAAAAACTTTATTCCAGGTTAACGTTCTTAGCCTGTTTTCCCTTCTCGGTCTGTACTGGTTCAAAGCTTACCCTGTCGCCTTCCCTGAGGCGGATTCCTTGCTCAAGGGCTGTGTGGTGGACGAAGTATTCCTCTCCGTCGTCGCCTGACACGAATCCGTAACCCTTGTCAGTGCTGAACCACTTGACAGAGCCTTCAACTCTCTCAGCCATTCTTTCACCTCCTCCTGTTTCTAAACATTGTTCTGGGACGCCTCTGCGGGCTTTCCAGCTTGAGTTTTTCAAACCTTGGCTTTTCGCGCCTCTCCACTCTCACAGGGTAATCCCTGAGAAGCCTTGAAAAGCTGTCGTGGTCCCTCTCGGATAACAAGTTCACTGCTAAGCCCTCAGCACCAGCCCTGGCTGTTCGGCCGATGCGGTGTATGTAGTCCTTAGGGTCCCTTGGTATGTCGTAGTTGTAAACCTTCTCCACGCCTTTAATGTCCAAGCCCCTCGCGGCAACGTCAGTGCATATCAACACCTTCACCTCTCCGGTGTTGAAGGTGCGCATCGCCTTGTTCCTAGCCGGCTGGGTTAATCCTCCGTGAATGGCTATCGCGCTCACCCCTGCCCTTCGGAGTTGCTTCTCCAAGTAGTCAGTGCTCCTCCTAGTGTTGCAGAACACCATGGACAACCCTCCGCGGTCCTCTCTTAACAAGTGGACTAAGAGGGAGAACTTCTCCCAGGGCTTGACGTCGTAGTAGACTTGTTTCAGCTTTTCAGGGCTCACCTCGGGCTGGCACGCCACGTGAGCTGGGTTCCTCAAGTACTTCTGAGCAAGCCTTTTCACCTCTGGAGGCATGGTTGCTGAGAACAGCAGCACTTGCTTCTCGGAAGGGCACTGCTTTATGATTTTCTCCACGTCTTCCAAGAAGCCCATGTCCAGCATCCTGTCCGCCTCGTCTAACACGAGGGTCTTCACGTGCCTCAAGCTGATAGTCTTTCTTCCGAGGTGGTCTAATAAGCGGCCGGGCGTGGCTACTAACACGTCAACGCGCCTCGTCCTCGCGAGTTGCTTGTCCATGGGGACTCCGCCGAAGACTGCCTCCACTCTCAAACCTTTGTGGCTGGAGAAGTCCTTGATAGCTTTAGCCACTTGCTCGGCTAACTCCCTCGTAGGGGTTATCACTAACGCTTGCACCTCGCCTGAGGGGGTGATGCTTTGAATCATTCCTGAAGCGAATGCTAACGTCTTGCCAGAACCAGTTGCTGAGCTAGCAATCACGTCTCTCCCCCTCAACACGAGGGGTATCGTCTTCTCCTGAACCTCTGTCGGTGCTTCGAAGTGCTCCGGGAGGTTCCTCGTTAATTCTTTGTCTAAACCTAGTTTTTCAAATCTTTCCATAAAAATGCTGAGAAATCGGTGCTAATTTCTTCTTAACCTCTTCGCTTTGATAAACCTTGGAACGCGGGCTTTGTTTATAAAGCTTTGCTTTTCACGTCCCAAGAAGGGGTGTGGCTAGCGCTTTAATTCCACCGCTTGCCAACTTCCTCGTTCCAACGCTTGTTCACCCTCTCATCCGCTTAGCGAAGCCCTCTTTCAAAGGGTTTCAGAAAGCTAATCCTCGGCCCATAAGCATTCTCCTCCACGCAGCAGGGGAGCAGTTGCTTTGTTTAAAAAAACTTCTCATGAGTGGTTGCAAAAGGTTTTTAAGAAGGGAAGTGTTCCGCGCTGGAGAGGTGGTTCTGAATGAGGATTGGTGAAGAGGTTGAGGACTTCGAGGTTGAAGCGTACCTGCCGGTGAAGGACTCCATAGAGAAGGTTAAGCTTTCAAGCTACAAGGGGAAGTGGGTGGTGTTAGCGTTCTACCCCGCGGACTTCACATTCGTCTGCCCGACAGAGTTGGAAGAACTAGCAACCTATTACGACAAGTTCAAATCAGTCGGGGCGGAGGTGTTGAGCGTGAGCACTGACACCGCCTTCGTTCACAAGGCGTGGCACGACCACAGCCCTGCCATTAAGAAGATAAAGTATCCAATGCTGGCAGACCCGTCCGGGAAAGTGTGCAAGCAGTTCGGCACCTACATTGAAGAGGAGGGATTGTCCTTGAGGGCTACTTTCATTATAAACCCTGAACGGGTGTTGGTAGCGATGGACATTCACGACAACAGCATCGGGCGAAGCACTAGGGAAAT
>CAZTPT010000062.1:0-4725 GCA_964615705.1 uncultured Methanosarcinales archaeon | reverse complement strand
GAATCCGCAACCTTTAAATAAGGGACGCTTGGGTTAAATGAGTGATGACGCTGACTGATGAGGAATTGGTGAGGTTGGAAGGAGTTGCTAACACGCTGAGGCAGGACGTTATACGGATGCTGTTAGAGGCGGGGTCTGGGCACTCCGCGGGACCTTTAGGGATGGCTGACGTGTTCGCTGCGTTGTACTTCAAGGTTTTAAGGCACGACCCCTCCAACCCTGAATGGCCTGAGAGGGACAGGTTGGTGTTGAGCAACGGCCACATCTGCCCAGTGTTGTACGCAGCCCTGGCAAGGTCGGGTTACTTTCCAATGGAAGAATTGGCGAGTCTTCGGAAACTAGGGTCCGGGCTTCAAGGGCACCCCCACAAGGGTTCTCTCCCAGGGGTGGAGAACTCTTCAGGCCCGTTAGGGCAGGGTGTTTCCCAAGCTGTCGGGATGGCTCTTGCGGGGTTAATGAATGGCTCCAAGCACCGGGTTTACTGCGTGATGGGTGACGGGGAGCAAGAAGAAGGCCAGGTCTGGGAAGCTGCGATGTTCGCAGGTAAGAACAAGCTTCACAACTTAACCATTATCATTGACAGGAACAACATACAGATAGACGGATTCACCGAGGATGTTATGCCATTGGAGCCATTAAGGGAGAAGTACGAAGCGTTTGGCTGGCACGTGTTGGAAGTGGACGGTCACAACATACGCCAAGTGGTGGAGGCGTGCGAAGAGGCGAAAGCTATCTTTGAGAAGCCAACCGTGATAATAGCTCACACCATTCCCGGGAAAGGGGTTGACTTCATGGAGTTCAAGTATGAGTGGCACGGCAAGCCTCCTAACAAGGAGGAAGCGGAGAAGGCGTTGGCGGAGCTCAAACAGTTGAGGAGTCTCGGCGGCAGGATTGTTGGAGAACACGAATGAGGAGGATGCAATGTTCGAGCTTAACCCTGAGATGAGGCTTAAACCGTTAGGCGAAGCAGAGTTAATGCACGCGAGGGACGGCTACGGCGACGGAGTTGTAGAGGCGGGCGAGAAGGATGACAGGGTGGTTGTGCTTTGCTGCGACTTAGCAGAGTCCACGAGGTCTCACAAGTTCAAGCAACGCTTCCCCGAAAGATTCGTAGAGGTAGGGGTTGCTGAGCAGAACATGGCGGGAATAGCTGCCGGCATGGCGTTCTCCGGGAAGATTCCTTTCATCTCTTCCTACGCGGTGTTCAGCCCTGGCAGGAACTGGGACCAGGTGAGGGTGAGCATTTGTTACAGCAAGGCGAACGTGAAGATAATAGGCGCCCACGCAGGCATATCAGTAGGCCCTGACGGCGCAACTCACCAAGCATTGGAAGACCTCGCCATAACAAGGGTTTTGCCCAACATGACAGCGATAGCTCCTTGCGACTACCACGAGACGAGGAAGGCGGTGTTGCAAGCAGCCTCTTTGGAAGGTCCTGTTTACATAAGGTTTGGGAGGGAGAAGACCCCTGTAATCACCACGCCCGACACTCCTTTCACTATCGGTAAAGCGGAGGTGTTCTGCCACGGCTCGGACGTATCTATAATCGCGTGCGGAGCAATGGTTTACCAAGCGTTGCTAGCAGCGAAGAACTTGTCCGAGAAAGGGGTGTCTGCAAAGGTGTTAAACGTTCACACCTTGAAGCCGTTGGACGAGGAAGCAATAATTAGCGCTGCGAGGGAGACGGGGGCTGTGGTGACGGTGGAGGAGCACCAAGTAATTGGAGGGTTGGGCGGAGCAGTTGCCGAGCTGCTCTCCAAGACGGTTCCCGTCCCGGTAGAGTTCGTGGGCGTGAAGGACAGGTTCGGCGAGTCAGGGAAGCCGGAGGAGTTGTTGGAAAAGTTCGGATTGACGGATAGAGGGGTTGTTGAAGCAGTGGAGAGAGTTCTTGCAAGGAAGAATTCATAAGAACTTGCTGAACAGCTTGGAGGTGGCTCCGAGCAAGGCCACGTTCTTGTAGGCGAGGAGGGACTTCCCAGCGCCGAGGTTTAGGAGGAAGGGGTCTTCTCTTGGCTTGAAAGACTTCTTATCCCCTCCTAACACGTTGCTCGCCAAGTTGTGAACAGCGATTGATAATTGCTTCTTAACGGTTAGCAAGCCAGTGGTGGGGTTGAAGGCGGTGGAAGAAACGCACGGGCCAGCCGCGTATATGGTGGCGTCGCTTGTTTGCAAGTACTCGTTCACTAGCAACTTCCCGTCTCTTCGCTTTAAACCGGTATTCTCAACGAAGGGGTGAACGGTTAAGCCGGTGCACCAAGCCACTGTTTTGCAAGGGTGGATTGAGCCGTCGCTTAGCAGCAAGCCCTCTTTGGAAACCGCTCGGACAGGGGTGTTGGTGAACACGCAGACCCCGTTTCGTTCCAAGAAGTCTTTAACCTTCACCCCTGCTTTCTCCGGTATCTCGGGGAGGAGTCTGGAAGACTTTTCAAACAAGGATAGCTTCAACTCAATCCTCCTCAAGCCGTGCTCTGGGCAGAGTTTTTCCAAGTAGGCGTTGAGGATTGCAGCGAAGCCCACGCCTAAAGGGCCTCCTCCAACCACGCTTATGGACAAAGCGGGCTCCCTCTCGCTCTTCTTCAACCTTTTCAGCTTGGCTAGCAAGGAGTTCAAGTGGTGCTTCAACCCCTCAACTCCCTCAGGCAGCGGGGGGAAGACTCCTTGCCACGATGGTTGCCCAGGGACTAAGCTTAAAGCTATCAAGGCGTAGTCAAAGTCTTCCTTTGCGTTATTGGTGGAAACCGTTTTGGATTCAGGGTCAAGCCTTAAAGGAGTTCCCCTCACCAAGTTTACTCCGTGGCTCTCCGCGTACGCCTTGACCGGTTGAGGTGTTCCGAGAAAGGAGTCTTCCAACCAGTCTAAAGGGTGGGCTTGGTCGGCGTTAGTCACCAGCGAGACCTCGCCTTCCCCCTTCACCTTCTTCTTTAACAAGACGCTGGCGTTCACCGCTAAAGGCCCATTCCCCACTACCACGAACTTCTTCACAAGCATGGCGGATTGGAAGGAACATTTAAATATTTCGAGTTTTACACTGCGCGGGTGAAGCATCATTCTGAGAAAGCTTTGAGGAAGAAGAAGGCGTTAGAGGCTAAAAGGAAAGCGGTTGAGGAGGAGAGGAAGAGAGCTGCGAAGAAGCGCGTTGTTAAGTACTCCTTAATCGCCGTAGCAGTTGTCCTCGCGGTGCTAGCGGTTTCAAGGGTTAAGACGCCTCAGAGCGACGACTTCCCGATCACCACGCCTATTCACTGGCACGCGAAGCTTGCCGTTTACCTCTGCGGGAAGTACAAGGACTTGTCAAGCTTTGGCAGGGCTGGCATGGCTGGAAACTCTTTGACTCACACGCACGGGGACAACACGGTGCACATGGAAGGCGTGGTGCGGAGGAGGAGCGACTTAACGCTTTCCAACTTCTTCAAAGCAGTGGGGATTCCTTTCTCCAAGGACAAGTTGTTCAATTACAGCAACGGGGATCTCTGCGACGGGAGGCCCGGAAAGGTGAAGGTGTTAGTGAACAGGAAGCTGGTTGAGGACTTTGAAAAGTATTCCTTAATAGACGGGGACGTTGTAGAAGTCCGGTTTGAATGAATCCCTCTTCGCTAGTAACGCTCAGTAATAATACTCCTTGCTCTTCACCGTCTTGTAGAACACGATTGCGCCTAGCAACACGAGGACCGCTATGATAAGCAGCAAGTTGAGGGTTGAGAGTCCTTCCTCCTCAGCAACCCCCTTCTTCTCAACCTTTCCTCCTTGCTTCTCGGACTTCTCGCTCGCAGTCGCCATGCCTGAGGGGGGCGGGGTTTCTTTCTTGACTCCTTCTCCAGATTTCTGGCTGGTTTCCTCCCCTGCTTGTTCTTCCTCAGATGTTGGGGAAGTGGAGGGTTGCTCCTCGCTCTCGGGCTTGGGGGCTATGGCGAAGTAGCTGAACCCTGGGACCTCTGCGGAGTAAGTAACGGTTTTGAAGGTTCGGGACACTTCAGTAGTCTTCAACGCCTCCCAATCAGTGGTGTGCCTGTAGAGGGAGACGTCGCTAGCTGTTAGGTTGTTCTCGTTCAGCCAGGAAGTATCTACCTCAAACTCTATGACGCCGTCGGTGAAGTAAGAGGAGGGAACGTTGGTGAACTTCACTTCGAAGTAGCTGTGCGCCCCTGCGATCCGCGGCACGCCTGCTGGTAATGTGTAAACCCTCGCTATTTGAAGCTTCATGTAACCGCTCTTGTCGTGCAATGCCTTGAAGCTGACCTTCTTCACCGGCAAGCTGAACCTGTTCACGTTAAACGACTTGACCTCTCCCGCGGAGACCTCGTTCATCACGAACAGCGCAGAGTCCAGCACTGCTCCTCCGCCTCCACCACCCCCTCCTCCGGAGGAAGTGGACGAGCTAGTGCTCCCCGTGGATGTGCTTATCTTCTTTTGAACCACTACTGAGTGCGTTAAGCCTTGAATCCTTAACCTGTTCCCGAGGTCTGTGCAGGTGTACTGGCCGCTCGTGGTTCCTGAAGAGGTGCACTTCAACTCGGTCTCGTCACTCGCGGAGCAGTCGCTGGTAACGTTGTTAGGACCCGCGCCTTCAGCGTCTTTTATGCAAACCCCGTTGAGGGAGGTGTTCGTCTGATTCATGTAAACCGTTTTCTTCGTCCCGCTCCTTGAAAGGTTCAACCCCTTAACCACTATGCTGTTCTTCCCGTTAACCACTTGCTCGGTTATGTTCAGCGCTGACAAGTTGAGAGT
>CAZTPT010000061.1:0-4736 GCA_964615705.1 uncultured Methanosarcinales archaeon | reverse complement strand
CTACTGGTCCATGAAGTACCCTAACAAGGAGGACTCTAAACTCTTGGAAGAGTGGGGGTTAGAAGGGAGAGGGTTAGACGTCACAATCTACACCCCTCAAGGCTACTTCCAAGAAGCTAAGGACAGGGGCGTGCCAGTGGATTACTCCTTCTCAGTTAAGGTTTCAGACCTGGACGCTCACGACTGGAAAGTCATTCTCGGCTTGGAAGAGATGAGCGAGCCCGCAGTGCTGGTTGAGAGGGTTGTCTCAGACTTGTTGGATGAAGGTGTTGAGTTCGGAGTGGAGGACTTGCTTGCCAGGGTGGAAAGCTCTAACGCTTCAAGCGTGGTGAAGGAAGCGTTGAAGAACAAGATATTAGGAGTGAAGGCGTGGGGCTTGTTCAGCAAGGAAGGAACGCCTCTCTCAAGCATTGTTAAAGGAGGCCAAGTAACCGTGCTGGACGTCTCCGCCTACGCCACCATCCCTGGGAGCTGGGACATAAAAAACCTGGTTATAGGCTTAGTGGCTGAGAAGCTCTTCATAGAGAGGATGAAGGCGAGGAGGGAGGAAGAGTTCAGAACGATTCGGAGAGAGCTAGAGTACTACGAGGAGGAATTCGAGCAGCGCAAGTTCCCTTTGGTGTGGTTGTTGATAGACGAAGCCCACGAGTTCTTACCAAACGACAAGGAAACCCTGGCGACAGAACCCTTGATAACCATTCTCCGGGAGGGAAGGCAGCCAGGCATATCCCTAGTATTAGCGACTCAGCAACCAGGCAAGATACACACCGACGTCTTGACACAGGCAGACACCGTTATCTGCCACCGAATAACAGCCAAGATAGACATAGACGCCCTCGGCTTGTTAATGCAGAGCTACATGAGGGCGAGCCTTGACAAGTTCATAGACAACCTGCCAAGGGAGAAAGGAGCAGCGATAATCCTTGACGACAGCAACGAGAAGATGTACCCGTTAAGAGTGAGGCCCAGGATAACCTGGCACGGAGGCGCCTCACCCACCGTCCTTAAAGAAGAGGAGGGGTGGTTGGTGTGAAGGTGAAACTGCTTTAATACGAATTAACCCGGTGTTGGATTTTCAAGGTTTCCTAACTACTTCGGAACTCGGCAGCGATATTATTTGCCTCTAATCTTCCCTGCTAGCTCGGCTAGTTCTTCGTCATCGGCTCGTTCTCCTAGCTGGGTTGTTATGTAGCCTTCGTATTTTTCAAAGAACACCTTCTCCTCAGCCCAGGTCTCTACGAATTTCTCTCTCAACCCGTGAAGGGGGTACAGCTTTACGTGGACGTGGTCTACGCCCATCCCTTCACACACCATCGCCACCCTCTTAACTCTTAGTTTTTCTTCTAAGAGCTTCGCCACCTTCCTAGACACCAGCATGAGTTTGATGTAGGCTTCGCAGGGCATATGGAACGCGTCTGACGGGTAGTGCTTCTTCGTGGTGACGAGCGTCATGCCCTTAGTGTTGGGTTGGATGTCTAGGAATGCTAAGTGGTCAGAGTCCTCGTAAACCTCGTGGCAGGGGAGCTCCCCTTTTATTATCTTGCAAAAAACGCACTCTTCCATATTTACACTATTTAAGTACCTTTATTTTTATATTTTTTCTTGTGGGTGTGGTCGGGATTTGCTTAAACGCCGTCGCTTCTCCAAGTAGCTGAGCACAAAGTCTACAAAGGTTGAGTGGCTCCACGTTAGGGGTGAAACGGATAAGGGTTCCCCTGTGTAGGGGTTTACTTGTTCCGGGAGCATGCCTGAAGGGGTTGCTCTCTCAACAACCCAGTTTATCACTGCCTTGGCTTGTTCTAATTCTTCAAGGCTTCTCGCTTTCTCAACCAGCCACTTACCCATCCACATCGTTGTTATCAGCCAAGGATTGCCAGGGACTTCCTCGCTGACTCTGTGGTAGTAGTCGTTCTTGTACCTCGCCACGCCGCCGACCGGGGTGTTCACCCATAACTCTCTGCGCAGCCTCTCCATGTTCTTAACAACTTTCTCATTGCTCGGGGGCAGCACTCCGAACTCGCTCACAGCCCACGTAGAGCTTTCAGGGGTTTCGTCCTTGATAATTATGCCTTCTTTGAAAACCGCTGATTTCACGAATCCTTCGGCTTCCTCGCTCCACAAGTGTTCCAGAACCCCCCTCCTCACTTCTTCCGCAGCGTCGAGGTAGCTCTGCGCGTTCTCGTATTCGCCTACGAGTTTGCTTAGCTGGGCTGCTGCTCTCAACCCAGCGAACACTGTTGAAGCGGTGAACGTGAATACTCCTTCGCGCTCCTCCCATAAGTCGTAGCACTCCTCCGGCAATCCGTTGCTTAAACGCTTCCTCTTCATAAACCCCGCTGCTGGCTTGACGAGGGTGGAGTAGAGGTGTTCGCACAGCTTAGAATCCTTGGTTTGAAGGTAGTGGTTCCAAAGAGCTACGAGGACGAGCGCGGTTTCGTCTTCTTGTATGGGTAAGTGTGGTTTCCCGTTCTTGACCCAGGGGTGCCAAGTGCTGCCCAGGCTGCCGTCAGGGTTGTACTTGTGGAGGAGGCATCCCTGCCTCGTAATTGCCTTGGCGCAGAAGTGGAAGAATGGCTTGGTGTACCTTGACAGGCCTGCCTTGTCCAGCGCAGTCACTACTAACGCGCCGTCCCTGGGCCAGCAATAGCTGTAGGTGTCCCTGTTGAACTTCATGTTGTCCGAGTCGTTGCTTGCAAGTACAGCTCCGCCCCGGTCCATCTGAGTGAGTATTAAGAGCAGTGATTCCTTGTAGAGCTTGCCTACTCGTCCGTCTAAGTCTTGGAAGTTAGGAGTTACCTTTTTCAGCAAGCTCTTCCAGTACTGCTTCGCTCTCCTAAACACTTTTTCAGGGTGGGTTTTCATCATGTACTCGTTCAGGCGTATCGCTTCCTCCCTCTCCCTCCCCGCTATTATCCAGTGGTACACGGTTTTCTCGCCTCCTGCCTCCAAGCCAAGGCTTATGCCTATTGTGGAGTCCACCGTGCCTTGAGCTACGGGGTTGTTGCTCAGCGAGCCGTCCTCGGCGTCCCTCCAAGTTCCTTCGTAGCTTTGAAACTCTGACTGCCCAACAGCGTATTCTTCTAAGTCCCCTCTCGGCTTACAAGACGCGCAGCTCTCCTCCCTTAACAAGTTTACTAGGAAGTACCTTTTCTTCTTGTAGTGGAAGACGGCGTTCCGGTTCGGGTCGTAGAAAGCGGTGTCCCCCACCTTGGTGCCGTAGAGGTGGAAGTCTTGGTAGAGGAAAAGCTTCACCTTCCTCGCACTGCCTTTGTTTCTAACTTTTATCTTCCTTAAGAAGAGGTTTTTCCCTTTAGGAACGCACTCACTCACGAACAACTCTAGCCTTAACTCCTCGTTAGTAGCCGTGCAGGCAGTCACTAAGGAGTCCTCCTCGTAACCGGTGCGTCTCAACCAGTCGTCCTCGTCCAGCCAGCTCAGCTGCCCGTCCGCGAACACGCCTATTCGGTGGGCGTGGCCTAAAACGTGGTTTTCCTCGCCTACGAAGGGGTAGTAGATGTCTCTTATTCGGAACTTGTCGTCAAGGTTTACCAGGAATGATTGGTTTCCCAGGATTAGTTCTCTCGGCAAACTAGGCACCTCTTTTTTCGCGGGGTTTTAAACGTAGCCTTTGACTAGCAGCCTTCCAAGCGTTGTTATCTTGATGCTGGTCTTCCCGTTCACGTCCCTTGTCTCGACAAGTCCTAGGTCTTTCAACCCCTCGCTTTTAAGGTTTCCGTTCACGTGGTAGGATATCAAGGGAAGGCTCATCCCTGTCATCTTGCTGAGGTTTTCAAGCGAGGAGCAACAATCCTTAGAGTTGTAAATCGTTTTCAATATGTTCATCTTCTTCTCTGTGAGTATCTTGTAGTAGGAGAACTTCAGGACTGGGAGCATTAACACCTCGTCCCCCATCACCCCTATCGCTTTCAAGCCGTGGACGAAGGCGGCGCTGCTCGCCGCGCAGCTCATAAACTTGTCCCCTGTAGAGACGTTCACTATCAAGTTGTTCTTGTCCTCTGAGCGGGCGAGTTCCCCTATTATTCGGAACATCTCCTCCCACACGTTTCCTTTCAGGGTTTTAACCACTGTTTTTATCTTGAACCTTTCAATGTCTTTAACCACTTTCTCCGCTAAGGGTAGCGTTTCCTCCACGCAGAGGAGTATGACCTTTTCTGTTGGGAACTCCCTTATCCCTATGAATAAGGCGTCTAATTCCTCCTTTAAAGGAGCTATCATTACGTGTTTCGCCAAGATAAATCCCTCTGCCTCGAGCAAACCTTTCTGTGTTAAAAACAAGCCCTTCTAAAAAACTTGTTTTAATAATTAAAAAATAAATTTAATAAACTCAGTCCTTCGCTATCCCCCACATCTCTTTGATAGCCACTATGGCGGTTGCGGGGACGAATAGCAAGAGCAACGCGTCAAACACTCCTTGAACCACTGGTATCACGCTTAACTCGTCGCCGCTCAGAGCGCTGATTATCACCAGTACTGCTCCTCCTATCATGAAGTCCTTGGTTTCCTTAGCGCTAACGTTCAAGAAACCCACTATCAACCCGAGTATAACCAAGACTGTCGCCAAAGCTATGTTCGCCTGAGTCGCCGCTCCCAGTATCACCGCCAGGATGACAGCGATGATAAATGCCCATTTACCAACGGTGTTCTTGCTCTTAGCCAAAGCGCATCACCCCCTTTTCAATGCTAAGGCTTCTCCTTTTAAAAACCTTTGTTTATTT
>CAZTPT010000060.1:0-4774 GCA_964615705.1 uncultured Methanosarcinales archaeon | reverse complement strand
GGCCGCCGGCGACACCCTTTTGATCGTCGCCGATTCTCCGGCGATGACGAGATCGGTGCTGGGCGGGCTTCGGATCCGGCTTGGCCAGCCACAGGGTCACGACGATCTTCAGTTTCTCTGGGTCACGGACTTTCCGGTATTCGAGGTGACGGCGGAGGGGCGCCTTGTTGCCGCCCACCACCCATTCACCGCTCCGACGGATGTCGACGAGATGGAGGAGCACCCTGAATCTGCTCTGTCGCGGGCCTACGACCTCGTCTTGAACGGGGAGGAGATAGCAGGAGGCAGTATCAGGATTCACGACAAAGCAGTCCAGGAAAAGGTTTTTGAAGCTTTAGGCCTGAGCAGAGATGTGTACGAGAAGAAGTTCGGATTCTTCCTAGAAGCTCTGAGTTATGGAGCCCCGCCTCACGGGGGGATAGCGTTCGGGATTGACAGGATGATAGCTTTGATGGCTGGTGAGTCATCTATCCGGGAAGTTATCGCTTTCCCCAAGACTAAGGACGCAGAGGACTTAATGCTGGGAGCACCATCCAGCGTTGAAAAGGAGCAGTTAGACGAGTTAGGCATACGGTTGAAGAGTGATTGAAAAGGCGAGGTGTTGAAATGTACGTTTCTGTGAGGGAAGCGTTAGCCAAGGGTTCGGGAAGCGTGGCGTTGAGAGGGTGGTGTTACAGGGAGCGGACTTTGAAGGAGAACCGCTTCATAGTGTTGAGGGACAGCACTGGAATTATTCAATGCGTGGCTAAGAAGGGAACTGTTTCTGAAGACGTGTGGAAAACCGCTGAGGAGGTGTTGATAGAGGAGTCTTTAGAGGTTAAGGGTTCTCTGCGCAGAGACGAGAGAGCCCCCGGAGGAGTCGAGCTCGACGTTAAAGACTTGAAAGTGATAGGCAGAAACGCAAAGCCCTTCCCCATAACCAAGGATCAAAGCACGGAGTTCTTGCTAGACGTCCGCCACTTGTGGCTGAGGTCCAGGTACATGACCAGCGTGTTAAAGGTTAGGTCCACCGTGCTCACCGGCTTTAGAGAGTTCTACTTGAAGCAAGGATACCGCGAGTGGAGCCCCCCAATCCTTCAACCAACCCAGTGCGAGGGAGGGTCCACCTTGTTCAGCGTGAAGTACTTCGACGACACCCTATACTTGACTCAGAGCTGGCAGTTATACGCAGAGGCAGGGATTTACGGCTTGGAGAAGATATTCACCATCAGCCCTTGCTTCAGGGCTGAGCGTTCAAAAACTACGAGGCACCTCGCCGAGTTCTGGATGGCTGAGATGGAATCAGCGTGGATGGACTTGGACGGCTTGGCTAAGAGCGCTGAGAACTGCGTTTCTTACATAGTTAAGAAGGTGTTGGAGGAGAACTTTGAAGAACTCCGCTACTTGAAGGCGGACATAGACGGCTTGAAAAAGGTGAAGCCACCATTCCCGAGGATGACTTACACAGAAGCGTTGGAGTTCTTGAAGAAGCACGGCTTAGAGGTTCCTTGGGGGAAAGACCTCCGCACCGTTGAGGAAGACGAGTTGTCCAAGCACTTTGACAAGCCAATCATCATCACTCACTACCCGAAGGAAGTCATGGCTTTTTACAAGCCTAGGGACCCTTCCAACCCTGAAGTAGCTTTGTGCATGGACGTGATAGCCCCTAAGGGTTACGGGGAGATAATAGGGGGGAGCCAGCGAGACCTAGACGTAGAAGCGATGAAGGAGGAGTTGAGGAAGGACGGCGAGGACCCTTCTAAGTATGAGTGGTACTTCGATACGAGGAGGTATGGGGTGGTGCCGCACGCTGGTTACGGATTAGGTGTTGAGCGGTTAGTGGCGTGGATTTGTAACTTGCAAAGCGTAAAGGACGCAATACCCTTCCCCCGAACCATGACTCGTTACAAGCCCTGAGAGGGTTTAACGCTTTTCCTCGCGCACCTTCTCAGCGGAGTAAATGTATATTTCGGCGTCCGAGCCTTCCCAAGCGTCTCTTGGCAATCCCGCTTTCAAGCACAAATTCTTTAAGAACTCTCGCGCGGTGGAGAAGTGCTCCCACACTTGAGGGAGGAACGTCGCGCTCCTAAGCCTTGCTTTGAGGAACACTCCCTGCTTCTCCTCCTCTAACAACTTGAGCAAAGAATCTCCTCTTAAAGATGTCTTCTTCAAAGGACTAAGCACCGACACCTCTACCACTACCTTTTCAGCTTCCTCCCTTGTTAGAGGCGGGAACCTGGGGTCGTGGTAGCCGGCTAGCGCGGCGTTTAAAGCAACACTCCTAGCCAAGGGGGAGGGTTCTAAGCTACCTATGCAACCCCTTAGAACGCCGTCAGAGTAGAGCGTTACGAACACGCCCTTCTCCTCCTTTAAGGAGGGTGGAGCTTGGCGCAACACTTCCTCGCTCACCGGTTCAGGGTAGCTCTTCAAGGCTTCCCTCGCAATCCTGAGCAACCACTCCTTCTCCTCAAGCTTCATCTTCACCTCTCAGTGAAGGCGAGGCTGGCGTAGCCAACCACTCTTTCAAAATCCTTTGTGACGTCTCCCGAGTTCTTGTACTCCAAGAGTTTACAGCCCCAACCCATCTCTTTTGCCAGCCTCACCGCTATTCTCAGAGCTGCCAAGCCGCAGGCCTCGCACCTAAGCAAGGCTTCCTCGTCCAAGGATTCCAACGCTTTAACAGTGGCTTTGTCCAACCGCACGGCTTCGTCGTAGCTGTGATAGTGGCTGAGGTCCGAGCTAACTATTAACAAGTCACCCTCTCCCAAAGCTTTGCTAAGCATCTCGACTTCCTCACGTGTGAATTCCTCGTTGACCACTAAGGGGACGAATTCGAAGCGTTTAAGTTTTTCCTGCAGGAACGGGAGTTGAACCTCTAAGGAGTGCTCGAACAAGTGAGCCGCTCTAAGCGAGGGGAAAGGGTGCTCACCGAGGCGGACCACGCCAAGAGGGGTTTCCCAAGCGTCTTCCTCGTCTCCAGTCACGCTTGTCACTGGGAAGAAGTGCGAGGGGCCTATTGCTATCACTCTTTTAAACGTGGAAGGAACGGCTGAGTACGCCTTCCCAGCCACTCCTCCTGAGTAAGCGTAACCCGCGTGGGGAACTATTAATCCTTTCAAGTCTGGAAGAGTCTTTGAAGGCGGCATGAGGGAGCGCACCGCTCTTCTCAACGCTTCCTTCTCCGCGGGGTAGAACGCGCCTGCAACCGCCGGCCTCCTCAACTCCACACCCCCGGTATTCTCTCCTTGCACTTCTTACAAGCGCCTCCTTCCAAGTGCAAGGAGACCTCATAACCAACCCTTTTAACCACTGGCTCTTCGCAGCGCGGGCAGTAAGTTGTTGAGCGCTCCTCGTCCACCACGTTGCCAACGTACACGAACCTCAACCCTTCCCCTCTCCCTATGCTGTACGCCTTGACCAACGATTCGTGGCTAGTCCTCTCAGCGTCCCTCAACTTGTACGCGGGGTGGAAGGCTGTGACGTGCCAGGGGATGTTCTTGTCAATGCTTGCTATGAACGACGCTATGCTCCTCAACTCTTCCTCCGAGTCATTCCTCCCAGGTATTACGAGCGTTGTCACTTCCAACCAGATTCCTAACTCGTGAACCTTCTTGATGGTGTCCAGGACTGGTTGGAGTCTGGCTTTGCACAACTCTTTGTAGAACTCGTCGCTGAAAGACTTTAAGTCAATGTTCATCGCGTCCACGCAGTCCTTTAACAACTCCAACGCTTCCTCTGACTCGTAGCCGTTGCTCACCATCACGTTCCTCAACCCTTTCTCCTTGGCAAGCCTCGCTGTGTCGTAGAGGTACTCGAAGAATATGACTGGCTCGTTGTAAGTGTAAGCAATGCTTGGAATGCCTTGCTCTAAGCAGATGGAAACGATGCGTTCCGGGGGTAAGTCGTAGCCAAACCTGGTCACCTCCACCCCTATCAATTCAGGACTCTTCTCCCTTAACAGCTTCAGCCTTAACTCCTTGGTTGCTTGGGACAAGTCCCAGTTCTGGCAGAAGCTGCAAGCAAAGTTACAGCCAACAGTGCCTATCGAGAATATTGGGGTGCCTGGAAGGAAGTGGTACAACGGCTTCTTCTCCACAGGGTCAACGTTGACCGCTGAGGCCTTGCCGTAAACCAAGAGGAACAACTTCCCCCCTACGTTTTGCCTCACCCCGCAAATCCCTGTGTACCCTTCTGCTATGAGGCAGCGTTGCTTGCAAGCCAGGCACCTCACCCTTCCATTCTCCTTTTCGAACAGGACCGCCTTCTTCATCACTCCTCTTCCAAACCAGTGTTCCCTGGCTAAACCCAGGGGGTTGGATGAAGCATGTCTTTCTTTAATAAAAAGGTTGTGGAACGCGCTGTTTTGAAGCTTGAAAATCGAAAGGTTTTTATATTTCACATGTTAATTTCATTCATATGAAGAAAGAGCACATTCATTCTGAACTGGAGACTCCGAGGCGAGACTCTTTAAGCAGCGATTCTCAAAAAAATCATCCGAATATATTTGACGCCGAAGAGAGGTAGGAAAATGGAGCGCGACGCAAAAGTTAAGGACCCTGTGTGCGGGATGGATTTAGACCCTGCAAAAGCGAGTTTCAGCGTTGTGAAAGAAGGAAAGAAATACTTCTTCTGCAGCGATAACTGCAAAACCAAGTTCACCGAGGGAGAAGAAGAAAAAACTTCAAACGAGCAAGTCATCAAGACAACGAGAGAAACCACGCGGTTCAAACAAGCCCCCAATCAAGCAGTTCTTGACGTTGCGGGAATGGCGTCCCCTCACTGTGCGGGGATAGTC
>CAZTPT010000059.1:0-4779 GCA_964615705.1 uncultured Methanosarcinales archaeon | reverse complement strand
AACGCGCATTATTGTTACGCCAAAATTTATTCGTTTTGATGAGGGGGATGATTCTGATACGTTTTTACTGTTTGATAGAGCGAATAAGATTGCACACAGTGTCAATCATGAAATGAAAAGTACTATGACAGTTGAAGGTAAAGATGCGGAAGTGAAAGCGCCCATTGAATTAAACCACACCGTTAAAATTATTGATGACATCAATGACGCACCAAAACTGGAAGGCATTACGCCCATTCATCGGCAACACTCTACTAACAAACAGATTTGTTTTGATGTGATAAGTGCGGATGGACTTATGCCCGAAGCCGTCGAGGCAAGGGAGTTCTTTCAAGTCCTTCAACAAGCCTTTGCCGTCGTACTTGTCAACGTAATCCTTTGGAAAGTCCGCCATCAAGGAAACCTATGCTTTCCGGGTTTAAAAGCTTTTCCCCTGTTGCGAGCGGGAAGACTGCTGATTGGAGAGAGGGGAGAAAGGTTTAAAAAAAAGCGTGGTTTGAAAGCAGTCATTATGAATGGGTGGAAAGGGGTTTTGCTTACATCAGCGCTTCTAGCAACTCTTCAAGTCCTAAGCGTTGCCCAGGAAGAGTTAATCATCGGGTACGGCCAGAACTTGTCCGCTGAAGAGTTCTCAAAGGTTATGTCCACCATCAACGCTTCGGACCTGGGCATTAGCAACGTCACTGAGAGCAACGTGTTGCTGAGAAGGGTTGGGGTGGAGGTGGCTTTCAAGCACAGAGCAAGCGTTGAGGCGTTGAGCAAGTTGGCGAAGTCGTTGAGGAGAGAGGGGAACGCTTACGAGAAGGTGTTGGAGTCCTTAAGGCTTCTAAGCAACGGAGGGATTTCTTTAAGCGTGGAGCGCAGGGTGAGGGTGTACGAGGCGGAGTCCAGCTACGCGAACGTGGATTTAAAGGTTTACCGGAGCTGGGAGGTGTTGAGAGCCGAGGCGCTCTTAAACCTTTCCAAGGCGTGGCTCATAGTGTTCATACCAGGCAGCGTGGCGGCTAACGCCTCTCAAGTATTAGTGGAGGACGGCTTCGTCCTCTCAGAGAACCCCTTAGCGTTGTACTGGGTGTTCAGGAACGTGTCTCAAGGAGAGGTTTTAACCGCTTCTTACATCGTTAAGAACTTGGTAGTGGGGGACGAGGGAGAAGTAGTTGTGGGGGTTGGAGAGCCCTCAGGAGCTGAGAGGGTGAGAGTGGTGGTGAGGAGGGAGGGGGAAGTGTCTGAACAGGATTTGTTAAGCAGTTTAAGGCTGGGCGTGGGTACGCGTTCAGCGGATGATGTTTTGTCCTTCGCCGCTACAGCGATAGCGGTGCTCTTAGCGTTGCTAGTTCTGGCAGAGCTGGACGAGAAAGGCTCCTTCGAGGTTTTCAAGAATGTGTGGAGAGATTTAAGGGCTTCACTATTGCTGGGAGTTCATGACAAGAACGCGGTGGAGGAATACATCTCCGAGTGCTTTGAGCGAGGAATGGACTTGGAAGAGGTCAAGGTGTCTTTGCTCAGGGCTGGATGGGATAGCAGGGCTGTTAACTTACTAATAGAGAAGTACAGGTTTTAGACGTTCCTCAAACGTTACTCAGAGCCATCTTCTTCTTCCAATTCCTCAAGCGTCCAGTAATCCTTAACCATTTCAGTAATCAAGCAAGGGCAGGAATTGTTGTTTTAAAAAAGTTTCGATTTCTCACACCTCGTAATACTTCAACAAAAGTTTTATATATGAAGCGCACATCCTCACAGGAATGAAGGAAAGAGTGACTCTAACCATTGAGGGGGAGCTTCTGGAAAAGGTTGACGCCATGATTGACAGCGTCATGGTGAAGAACCGGAGCCACGCGTTTGAATTGCTGCTGAGGAAAGCGTTGAAGAGCAACAAGTTAAGCCTCGCAGTCATACTCGCTGGCGGGAAGGCTAAAACTCCGAGGTGCATGGTTAAGGTTGGCGGGAAGCCCTTGCTCCAGCACAACCTGGAATTGTTGAAGAGGTACGGAGTGGAAGAAGTGGTGATGTGCGTTGATAAGAAGTCAAGCGTTATTAAGGACTACTTCAAAGACGGGTCAGAGCTAGGGCTCAGCATAAGGTACGTGGAGGAGAAAACCCCTCTAGGCACTGCGGGCCCGCTCAACTTGGCAAAGAGGTTCGTTAAGGAAACCTTTGTGATGATGAACGCTGACGAGTACAAAGACATAGACCTGGAAGACATGTACAGGTTTCACAAGGAGCACGACGCCTTCGCAACCATCGCTTTAACAACGGTGAGCGACCCTTCTCGTTACGGAGTAGCTCTGCTCAACGGGAACAAGATAACAACCTTTATAGAAAAACCGGACGCTGGCAACGCTCCCAGCAACTTGATAAACGCAGGCCTCTACATCTTCGAGCCAGGAGTTATAGAACTCGTCCCGGAAGGATTCTCAACCCTGGAGAATGATGTTTTCCCAAAGCTTGCCAGGGAGGAAAAACTCTACGGCTACCCCTTCTCAGGGAAGTGGTTCGACATGAACCTGGTGGCTAGGTACAAGGTCAAGTTGAGAGAGAAGCCGGGCTTCTTAACAGAATGAACATCTTCAAAGAGTACGACGTGAGAGGGGTTTACCCAGAAGAAGTAGACGAGGAAGTGGCTGAGAGGCTGGGCAAGGCGTTCGCGGAATACCTGCAAGGCTCAACCGTTCTGGCAGGGAGGGACGGGAGGAAGAGTTCTCCTTCGCTTTACGAAGCGTTAATCAAAGGGTTGAAGAGTCAGGGAGTGAAGGTGAAGAAGGCCGGCTTGATAACCACACCGATGCTTTACTACTCCGCTTACACCACAAGCTTTGACGGGTACGTCACAGTTACTGCTTCGCACAACCCTAAAGAGTACAACGGCTTCAAGCTTTGCAAGAAGGGACCCTTAATCATAAGCATGGGTGAAGGGTTGGAGAGGGTTGAGGAGTTATTCTTGAAAAACAACTTTTCCGAAAGAGGAGGGGGATCTGAAGAAGAAGCAGGCCTGCTAAGAGGATACGTTGAGAGGGTGAAGAGCTTCTGCAAGGAAGAGGTTTCAGGGTTGAAGGTGTTAGTGGATGCGAGCAACGGAGCCGGAGCCATCGTTATGAAGGCGTTGCTCGAAGAGTTGAACGTTCAGCACCGCTTGTTAAACGAGGAAGTGGACGGGGACTTCCCAGGCCACCCCCCTAACCCTTTGCTAGAGGAAAGCCAGAAATCGGTGAAGGAAGAGCTGCGAAGAGGAGGGTACGACTTGGGAGTGTTGCTGGACGCGGACGCGGACAGGGCGTTGTTCTTCGACGAGTTGGGAAACCCGTTGAAGTCCTCCACAGTAGCGCTGCTACTAGCCCAGCACTACCACCGAGGAGGCCCTGTAGTGCTGGACGCGTTGAATTACAGGAAGAGCGTGGTGGAAGAGTTCAACAAGCTCGGAGTGAAAGTGATTCCTTCCAAGGTTGGCTTCACGAACATCCACAAAGCCATGCTTGAGAGCAAGGCGTTGCTAAGCGCGGAATACTCCTGCCACTACAGCCATTGGGAAACCGCTTGCACCGACGACACAGCCCTGGCATGGGTGAAGATGCTTAGCTGCCTAGCCAGGACGGGGAAGAAGTTGTCCGAGCTGGCGCGTCCCTACGAGGAGCAAGTTGTTATTCAGGAAAACCTGGAAGTGGAGGGGAAGGAAGAAGCGGTTAAGAGGGTGGACGCTGCTTTCCAGGACTGCGAGGAAACACTTTACTTGGACGGGGTTTCCAAGACGTTCAAGGATTACTGGTTCAACGTCAGGCCTAGCAACACCGAGCCAGTGCTGAGGGTGACGGTGGAGGCTGCTACCCGTGAGGAAGCCTTTAAAGTGCTTGGAAGGGTTAAAGAAGTGGTTCTCAACGCGAAACGAGGCTAATAATTTTCGTCTTCTATAAAGGATGGTATGGTGGGGCTATAAAGTCCTCCTTCCCCCTTGCGGTGCGCAGGCTTTGCTTGGAAGTACATTATCTGCAACTCATCAACTCTCGAGTTAATAGCACGCTTGAAATCCGACAATCTCTTCTTGAAAGCCTTCCTCTCAGTCTCAACGTTCTTCAGCAACACGGAGAAGTTGTTCAATGAATTCTTCGCATCCTTCTTCAAAGACTTGTACCTATCAAGCAAGGACTGCCTCTCATAGGCGAACCTTTCCAAGTCCTGTGAGACAAGGTTTTTCAAAGAGTCCATCTCTTCAAACTTCTTGTTAATCTTCACTATCTTGTTGTGAATCCTCTCCTCCACTCGCTCCTGCCTCTTCAACTCCCTCTGCCGCAAGTAGTGCTTAACCTGGTCTTCTAAGTAGTCCCCCCTCCAAAAGCCTAGGAGCCCTGCCATCACTAGCACTATGAAAGTCCACTTCCTCCTGTTCCAAGACTGGTATATGGGTGCTAGCTTCTCAGCCGCGGACTCTATGTTTTCGTGAAGCACCGCGCTCCTCGCGACGCCGTCGGAGTCGCCTAGTGACTTGTACTTCTCAGTCAACGTCTCCGACTTCACCGCTAAGCGTTTAAGCTTTTTCAAGTTGAAAGTCCTTGAAGGATCTAATGAGTTGAAGTCTCCTAAGAGCTTCTCGTACTCCGCGTCGTAACTAGCCTTAAGCTTTGCCTTTAAGAACTTCTTGTTTAAGTACTTGGAGAGCGTTTCCTCAACCAACGAGTTGAGCTTTTTGTAAAGCTTCTCCGCCTCCTCAACAGATTCCAAGCCGAGTTTTTCAGCAGCGCCCCAAAGCGTTTTCGCCTCGTTCCTGTAACCCTTGAACTTATCGATGTT
>CAZTPT010000058.1:0-4871 GCA_964615705.1 uncultured Methanosarcinales archaeon | reverse complement strand
GCTGGGGGAGGGAAGAGAGCTCCTGGCGCGGCGGTGGTGGGTGTGAGAGGGGGGGGGGCATACGAGGGGGAAAACGCGGCTAGGGGGGTCCTGCTTGCTGAAACAGATATAAACAAGAATCACACTCCTAGGTTGAAAGTCATTATTGAGGACTCCCAAACCAGTAATAAAGACGCAGTCACAGCGGCTAACAAGCTCTTAAACGTGGACAGGGTTGACGCTTTATACGTAGAGTTCTCAGGCCCGAGCTCAGCGGTGTCAGAACTCGCGAAGGCGAAGGGGAGAGTGATGATGTTCAGCGCTTTGCCGCCGCAAATCCTCGAGTCTAACCCTTACGCTTTAAAGACTTACTTTGACGCTTACAAGGAGTGCGAGAGGCTGGCGGAGTTCGCGGCTGAGAAAGGGTTTAAAAGGCATGCTTTGCTCTTGCTCAACCTCCCATTCGCGGAGCCGTGCGAGAGAGGAGTGAGGAACGCTGAAGAGAACCTTGACTCAGAACTCGTCTTCTCCGAAAGGGTTGACTACGAAGACACAGACTTTAAAACCGACTTGATGAAGGTGAAGGAAGCAGGGGCTGAGGTGATAATAGGCATATTCTACGAGGACCACGCGATCAGCTTGTTAAGGCAAAAGTTTGAAATGAACTTGGACATACCCCTTTACTGCGGGGGCAAGAATGATTGCTTCACTTCGAAAGTGTTGGAGACAGTGCCTGAGGAATCGTTGGAGGGAGCTGCGACTTTCAACTTTGACATAAGCCCTGAATTCGCGGAAAGGTATAACGAGTTATACCCTAACTCTAGTGAGGTTGAGTTGCAAGCCGCCGCTTTGGCTTACGACGGCATCTACTACCTCTACCTGGCTTTGAAGGAGTGCGGAAGAAACCCTGACTGCGTTGTTGAGGAGATACAACAAGTTAAGTATGACGGCGTGGTTAAGGGGGAGGGGTTTAATGAGGAGAGAACTCTTAACTTTGAGAGCGAGATAGAAGTGTTTAAAGAAGGGGCATTCTCGCGGGTAGGGTAGAAACACTCTTTTTTTGAAAACCTTTTTAAATAAAAACCTTTTTTTAACCTTGAAAATAGGGGGGTTTTCAATGGGTAAGAGTTCTAAGCGAGGGAAAAGATCTGGCAACGAGAGAGTGGTAGCTGTGTTGAGCTACTTAACCATTATCGGGTGGATAGTGGCTTTGCTCCTCCACTTGAACGAGAAGTCCAGGCTGGGGGCTTACCACTTGAAACAATCCTTGGCGTTGCTCATCAGCTGGGCTGTCTTAATGTTCGTCCCATTGATAGGGATGCTTTTAAGACTGGTGTTGCTCGTGTTGTGGGTCTTCGGCTTGGTGTACGCTGTTCAAGGAGTGGAGAAGCCGGTGCCTTTGATAGGGGGAACCGCTGAGAAGGTGTTTAAGGAGTTGTTGTGAGCCACTTTCAACTTCTTGTTCTTTGAGCGCCCGCGCAAGCTAGAGTTTTTGAATAGCAGCTGAACTGCCATAGCATTTCCAGTCCGAGAAGCAAACGCCGGGGCTGGGATTCGAACCCAGAACGCCTTGCGGCTCCGGTTCTCGAGACCGGTGCAATACCATTATGCGACCCCGGCTACGCCCCTGCCGGGACTTGAACCCGGGACCTCTCGGTCCGCAACCGAGTGCACTGTCCAACTATGCTACAGGGGCTTCTTCTTTGAAGGGTTGAGACGGGCTTGCTTTTTAAGCTTTTTGAGGGCTCGCCTTGAAGCCGAGGAGTTGAGAAGCCGCTTCCTTAATCATTGCTAAGAAGTCGATGCTGCGCTTCCCCTCCGCAACCCTCCACGCAGAGGAAGCAGCGCTTGCTCCGTGGCTGTCCGTGGCTGTCACGACGCACTCCACTAAGTCCCCCTTCTTAACGATTGCCTCGCGGTTAAGCGGTTCCCCGTTTATCAATAATAGGGTTTCCACGCTCACCAAGGGTTCTTCGTCGAAAACCTCTGCTTCGCACCTCGGAGCAACTCCTTCTACGAGCGCTTCGGGGAGGATTCTCACTCCCTCCACTACTGGCGGCTTGTTTAGAACGGTTACCTTGACGAATCCTTTCACCTCAACTTTTTGAGCACTCGCTGCTGGGAGCAAGAGGGTGAATGCAAGAAATATTATGCTTAAGGGGATCGACTTAGCCATAGTAGCCTTTAAACTTACAAGTTTATAAAGCTTCTCGTTGCCAGAACAGCCGCGCTCACCGCTGCGTAGACTGGAATCCTCAACCACTTCTTTGAAGGAACCTCCTCCACGGCTGTGTGGAGGGTTAAAGCGGTGAATGCTAGCAGCGTGGTGAGCATTAACTCCTCTAAGCCAGTTTCGGGGAGGAAGAGCAAGGGCAAGGCGGTGTAGGAGTGGCTTGGCTCCCTCACAGAGAGTGCTGAGTAAGCGGTGAAGAAGAGCAGAGAGGTTAGGAAGTCCTTGTAGAGGTAGGCGAGGGGGGCAATCCCTGCCAGGTAAGCTGTTTTCTCCACGAATCCTTTGAACTGCTTTGCCTCGTCCCCTGCGAGCTTGGCTAGCAACGCTCCAGAAGGGATGCCTAGAACGCTTATCGCAATCGCTGGTAACACGCTCATTTTTCAAGTCCCGCACGGCTTCCCGCTTATGTTCAGCTTCGGGCTCCCTATCCCTGTCTTTCCGTTTATCGGCACCACTCTGCCGTTCTCGTCTTCTAAGTAGAGGCACACGTCTCCCTGAACGCCGAGCTTCTTCTTCAACTCCTCGTAGTCAAGATTTGCGAGGTCTCCCAGCTTGGTAATGTTTATCTCGTTCCCCTCCTCTATCACTTTCAACTCTGGGTCGGTTGAGAGCTTTAGAAGAACTCTTTCAGCGTTTGCCTTTAACAACGCTTCCTTGTCCTCCCCCTTGTCTGAGAGCAAGCTGTAAAACAAGGCTATCACGCTTATGAATATCACTATCCCTATAATAACGTCCGTTGACCACACCTGTCCCTTCCCTTTCATCTGTTCAGCACTATTTCAAAAGTAGTATTTATAATTTGCGCACCCTAACGAGAGAAAAAACCAAAAGGTTTTTAAAACAAGAGCGACTCTCCTATTTAAAGTTTACGATTAAAGCGGAAGGGGTGTGAGTTTGTCCTTTGTCAAGAAGTGTCCTGAATGCGGGTGTATGCGGCTTTTCTACAATCAAGACAAGGGAGAAATAATCTGCAAGGAGTGCGGCCTGGTCGTTGAGGAAAAGATGGTGGACTTCGACCAGGAGTGGCGCGAGTTCGACTCAGAAGCCGCTGAGAGGAAGCGAAGGACTGGAGCCCCTATTTCTTACACGCAATTCGACCAAGGACTCGGAACCGATGTTGGGAGAAAGACAGACCTCTACCAGTTAGACCTCAAGTCCAAGGACAAGTTCTTCAGGCTTAGGAAGTGGCAGCAGAGGATAAGCACTGCTATTGAGAGAAACCTTAAACTGGCGCTGGCAGAGCTTAAAAGGGTTTCCTCTTACTTGAAGCTCCCTGAAACGGTGGACGCCGAGGCTTCTAGGATATACCACTTAGCGGTTCAGAGGGGGTTGGTGAGGGGGCGCTCGATGGAATCAGTGGTTGCGGGAGCCCTCTACGCTGCGTGCAGGAGGCATGACATACCAAGGACGCTGGACGAGTTGAGCGAAGCCGCCGGGATTGACAAGAAAGAGATTGGCAGGACTTACAGGTTCATAACGAGGGAGCTCGGGATAAAGATACTGCCGAGTAACCCGGCGGACTACATCGCCAGGTTCGCCTCTGCTTTAAAGCTGAACCCTGAAACCCAGTCCAAGTCCATGGAGATTATAGAGGTTGCTCAGAAGATAGAACTCACCAGCGGGAGGGGCCCTACCGGGATAGCGGCCGCTGCTCTCTACGTGGCAGCCCTTCTCAACGGGGAGAAGAGGACGCAGAGAGAGGTTGCCGACGTTGCAGGCGTTACAGAGGTCACTATTAGGAACAGGTATAAGGAGTTGTTAGAGCAGTTAGACTTGGAAAAAGAGATTAAAAAGATTAAGAAGCGTTAAAACCTCCAAAGGACTTCTTCGAAGCGTTGAACCATCCCGTTCTTCACGACTACTCCTTCCTCTCTTAGGAGTTCTTCCTTCTCCTTCGCTGCTTCAACGCAACCCTTGTACCCGCCTAGCGAGCCGTCGCTCTTAACCACTCTGTGGCAAGGCACCGTTACCGGGTTCGGGTTAGCCCTTAACGCTTGCCCAACCGCTCGGTAGCACTTCACCCCGAGTTTCTCAGCTATTAGCTTGTAAGTGGTCACCTTGCCGCGTGGTACTTGCTTTAACAATTCGTAAACTGCTTCTTTTAACACTTGAACACCTCCTCCCATAATTCCTTGAAGGCTTGTTCGGAGTAGCTCTTCTTGTAAGCAGAAGCCTTGGCTAGCAATGCTTCTTTGTCAATAATCACTCCTTTAGAGGCGAGCAATTCGTGAACTGGTTTCCGGCAGAGGAATTGGCAGAACTGCGTAACGTTTTGAGGCTTGTCCGTGAATCGAGCCCTTTCAAAGTCTATCAGCACCGGGCCTTTGCTAGTCACTATGACGTGTTTGAGAGGCCTAGTCATTTCCCCCTTGTCTATGCCTAAGGAGTCCAGCATTCTCAGCTGTTCCAGGATTTCCTTCAACGCTTTTAAGCACTCCTCCTTGCTCGCTTTCTTTAAGAAGACTGGTAACTCCTCGCCCTCTACTAACTCCATGTAGAGCTTGCCGTCCTTGTAGGCGTACGGCTTAGGACCTATTCCGTGTTCTTCAAGGATTCTTAGGAACTCGTACTCCTTGCCCAGCGTGTCGGCCTTGCTGGAAGGGTTTTTCTCCTTCACAGCCGCCTTCACTCCTTTCCAGGAGCTGAGCTTCACTAACCC
>CAZTPT010000057.1:0-5091 GCA_964615705.1 uncultured Methanosarcinales archaeon | reverse complement strand
TCCTACTCGTTCGCAAGCAGTGTTTAAGAACACCTCTATGAATGGGAAGTCGTCCAGCTTGGAGAAGTCGATCTCGTTCTGGACTAAGTAGTAGAACTCCTTGTCCTTGTACTTCTCCTCCAACTCCCTTGCTCGCTTATACTTCAACCCTCTCTGACCGGTCTTGGTGGTTACTAAGACGCCGACAGTCTTGGCTTGGAAGAACTTTGCCCGAGCAGCCCTCACCCTTTTCAAGAACTGCTCCACCGCTGACTTGTCCAGCTTGAAGAACTCCCCTGTTCTGGGGTTGTAGCAGTAAACCGGCTTGTCATTCTTCATCAGCAAAGCTTTCGGGTGGAACAACCCGTCACCCACGTACAAGAATGCTTCCACGTCTGTGTCGAAGCGTTCAACGTTGCAACCAAGGATTTGGCCCTCGACCCAGGTGTGCCTTGTGCGGAGCAAGTAAACCTTGACTCCTTTACCTTCTAACTGCTCCTTCACCTTCTTTAGCTCTCCCAAGTGTTGCACCGGCATGAACAATGCCACCTTCCGCGGCAACTGGGAGAACGCTTCGTCTGGCAGACTTATGTCTAGCTTCTGCCTCGCGGGGACGTGGATTATCTTCACGCGGCGAGGGTGTTCGAACGCATTATTAAAGATTTGCAAAACAAGGGTTTACTTGAAAGTGGTGAACACGCAAAGATTTATAAGTTTAATTTCACACCCGTCACGCATGGATAAGCTGGAGAAAAGCGTTCGCTCTTTGTGGGACGAGTACAGGTTCTTCCTAGAAGGAGGCATACTCACCAAGTCAGAGGTGGAGAAGCATAGGCGGGAGAGGATGGAGTGGCTTAAGGAAATAACCCACTTGGAAGGCTTAGCGAATAACAGCGCGCCCCCGCATTTACGGGAGAAATACCTGAGAGGGGTTATCCCGCCAGAGGCTTGGAAGCAGTTGGAAACGGACGAAGAATTCATGGATTATATGAGGGAGGCCTTGATAGAACGGGAAGAGTTGAGATTCATCCCTGGCAACCCAACCTTCCTCCAATTAGGCCTTGCCTACCTTGAAGCAATCAAGCACCTCCCCAACGTTAGGGAGGAGAACTACTTGGAGAACGTTAAAGCCATAGAGAAACACCCGGGGGCGAGGAGGGCGTTCCGAACCGTTCTATTAGACCAGCCGAACCCGTTGACCATGATGCGGCACGCCCACGAAGACATCGACTACTACTTGAGAGAACGCTTCAGAGAAGAACACTTCACAGTGGCAGATGTTGGTTGTTACAACGGTGAAGCCACTGAGAGGTTGCAGTCAAGGCTCCCAAACGCGTCAGTGGTGGGGGTGGACAGGTTCTACTCGCTCGACTTCGCAGTTGAGGGCAAGAACGCGAAGTACGTGGTGCACAACGTTTTAGAAGCGCCCCTCCCGTTGAAAGAGGTTGACTGCGTGATAGCAGCAACGAGGTTCATGCCTTTGCTCAGCTATCACAAGGTTAAAGCGTTGACTAACATGGCGAGGAGCGTCCGCGACGGGGGGATAATCATTATCGGACCCCACGAAACCGTCAGGGATGACTACCCCAACGCGAGAGGGCCTGTGGCTAAGGCTTACCTCCCTTACCCTACTATGTCTTTCATTCAAGAAGGGAGAAACGCGTATAACGGTTACAAGGTGTTTAAGAGGGAGGGGGAGCGTTTAAGCGTTGACGACTTCATATACGAGTTGAAATCAGAACACCTCCCTCACAGGTACGGCAGAGGCTTCTAAGGTTAAGAGCATTCCTCTTTCTCCCAGAGCAACGAAGCGAAAGCCTTAAAAAAGGAAGGCCCAGCTTTCACTTCCATGCTGGGATGGTTAGAGAACGCTTCTTTCAAGAAGGGTATTAAACGCTTCTTTCAAGCAACGGTGGAGGAGGAGATGACGAAGGACGTCTTCACAGTGGACGAGGAAGACTCCTTGATAGAGGTGGCTAACGAGATGATAGCAAACCACTACTCCTGCCTCGTTGTTACTAACAACCACGAAGAGACTCCGGCAGGGATAATAACTGAGAGGGATTACTTGTTAAAGCTAAGCCCAGCGGTTAAGGATTTGGAAGGGTTGAAGGTGAAGGACTTCATGACTAAGAGCATAGTGAGCATTTCCCCCGAGTTAAACTTGGCGGATGCCAGCGAGTTAATGGACAAGCACCGGTTCAGGAAACTCGTGGTTCTGGAGGAGGGAAGACTTGTGGGCATAGTGACCCAGACAGACCTTGTTCGGAGGATTAACGAGTTCTACACCCAACACCCATTCAAAACCTCGGAGTCCTTGAAAGTGAAGGAGTGCTTCAAGGAAGCGTTGAGAGTGGACGCTTCACACCCCTTGAGAGAGGCGCACGCCTTGATGAAGAAGCACAACGAAGGCTCAATCCTGGTGTGCGAGGGCGAGTTTTTGAAGGGAATCTTCACAGAGTTCGACTTCCTCGCAGCCATGAGCAAGGGCTATTCTTCATGGAACGCTGAGATAGGAGATCTGTGCTCCTCCCCTGTCAGCGTTATCAGCGGAGAAGTGGACGTGCTGGACGCCAACGCGTTCATGCTATCAAAGAGGTGCAGGCGGCTTCCCGTGTTAGACCTGGACAGGGAAGAAGTCGTAGGTAAAACCACTCAAACCCTTATCAGGAAGAACTCGTTCCAGCTATTAAAGGAAACCTTGAAAAGGGTGGAGAGCGGTTCCTTGAAAGCGGTGAATTACCAAGCGTTGAAGGGGCGCCCCGAACTCGAGAGAAGCGCTTGGAAGGGAAACTTCTTATTCTCCTACCCCTCTCGTTGAGGACTCATCTCTGGACTTGTCAAACTTCTCCTTCGCCGCTTTCTCCTTCCACCACACCACGTGGCTCGCCCTCTTCTCGAACAACGCGACCGCCAACCCTACGAGGTCTGACTGGTAGTCCTTCAAGGAAGAATCCTCTATTATCCTCTTAGCGTCTCTTAAGCACTCCTTCATTAACCGGACGTTTTCAACCCTTGCCTCTTCCTCAACAGCCCTCTCCTCTTCATCGCTTAACTCCACCTCTTCCCATCTCGGGTAAACCGTCTTGTCTGTGCGCTTAGGGAACGCTTTTTGGAAAACCATGCCTTTGAGGTAAGCGTTTCTTTTTTAAAAGTTTAATGCCCTCTTCTCGCAAAGGTTTCCACCTAACAAAAGATTTATAAAAAGAGGAGCGAAGTTGTTTCCCTGTGAAGAAGAGGATAAATCTTTTTTTCAAACGAGCGGAGAAGGAGGGGAAAGCGATAGGGCACTTCAACTTCTCCACCCTTGAATTGCTGAGGGGCATACTATTAGGCTCGGCGAGGGTTGGCGAGCCAGTATTCATAGCCACCTCTGAAGGGGAGAGAGCCTTCGTTGGAGGGGAGCAAGCGGTGGCTTTGTTCCGCTCCTTTCAGAGAGGTTTCAAGAACGCAGTGCTTCACGCCGACCACCACCACACCTACGAGTCAGCGAAGCAAGCCATAGACCAGGGCTACCCCAGCGTGCACATAGACGCGTCTCACCTCTCCTTTGAGGAGAACGTGAAGGTGACTAGGAAGGTGGTTAGGTACGCTGAGAAGAGGGAGGTGTGGGTTGAGGGAGAGCTGGGGCACGTCGCTGGGAGTAGCACGTTGCACCGGGAGAGCATTAACAAAGCAGCCTTGCCGGAGTTGATGACCAAGCCCGAGCAAGCAAAAGAGTTCGTAGAGCTGACAGGGGTTGACTCCTTAGCAGTCAACGTGGGGAACGCTCACGGCATCTGGGAAGGCGCTCCGAGGATTGACTTTGAAAGGATACGCGTCATAAAGAGGCTTGTTAAGAAGCCCCTAGTGCTGCACGGCGGCAGCGGGATACCTCCTGCTTCTCTGAAGAAAGCGGTGGCTGCAGGCATATGTAAGGTGAACATCAACTCAGAGGTTCGCTTGCTCTACGCTTCAGAGTTGGAAAAAGCGTTAAAGGAGAAGAAGGACTACACCCCTTACCACTACATGCAAGGACCTGTCAAAGCAGTGGCGAGGAAGGTGGCTTTGAAGATTAAATCATTTCACTCCTCAAACTAGTTGTTTGCTTAAGGGGTGGAAGGGAGGATTTGTTTATGAGGGTTGTGGGGATCGACCTCGGCGGTTCTAAGGCGAGGGCTGGCTTGGTGGAGTTAAACGTGGAGGAGAAATCAGTCAACGTGGTTAAGTCTTTCGAGACGCCGAGCAACGCCTATCAAGGCCCTGAAGCGGTTTTCAACGCTTTAAAGCAGTGCTTGGAAAACGTGAGGGGCGAGTGCTTGAAAGTTGGCTTAGGAACCCCTGGCTTTCCTTACAAGGAAAGGTTCTACTCGGCGCCGAACCTCCCCTTTCTGGAGCGAGCGGTGAACGCATTCAAGGCTTACGCTGAGGGGGAAGGGTTGGAGGTGCGCGTGGAAAACGACGCGAACTGCTTCGCCTTGGCAGAGAACCTCTTCGGAGCAGGAGGCGGTTGCAGAGACATGGCGGGAATCATCTGGGGGACTGGGGTTGGTTGCGGCTTGATAGTTAACGGCTCCTTGCTTAAAGGGTGGAACAGCGGCGCGGGCGAGGTTGGAGGGTTGTTGCTAGACCCTTGCAAGTCCCTCACTTGGGAAGGCGTGTGCGGTGGCAGGAAGATGATTGAGAGGTATAAGCGTTTGGGAGGCTCTTTGGAGAACCCTGCGGTGTCGGACTTGTTATCCTCTAACGAGGAAGCCGCCATCTCTGTTTTGGAGGACGCTGTCCGCTTCATGGCGCTCGGCTTAGCAACCCTTGTCAAGGTTTTAAACCCTGAAGCCATAGTCTTCGGGGGCGGAGTGGCTGGCACTGGTCTTTGGCGCTTCGCCGCTTCAGAACTGAAGGAGGCGTTGACGCGGAGTTACAGCGAGGACTCCCCTTATCATTGCAGGGTTGAAAAAGGGGTTTTGGGGAGTGATTCAGGCGTTATAGGAGCAGCTGCCTTGTTCTTCCACAGCTAGGCTTGTCAAGAACAACAATCAAAAGAATTTAATATTAATAATATTACTAATTTATAAATAAATAAGTTTCTCTCACACCTGAGAAAGAGAAAAATTTAAAAAAACTCTTTGGCAG
>CAZTPT010000056.1:0-5196 GCA_964615705.1 uncultured Methanosarcinales archaeon | reverse complement strand
ATTAATAACGAGTTTTTGAAGCGTTCTTTAAGTGAAGCGCTTAGCGGATTTGTTGTTGGAGAAGCAGAGGCGTGGGGAGAAAACCTTCTCCATAGAGTTAGCGTTACCCCTTAACAACCCGTCCTCGTTAGAGGAGAAGCTGCGCTACTTGAAGGAGTCAAAGGCAGGGGTGGACTTCGTCAGCGTCACGATGCATCAATACCCTGTGGCTGAGGAACACCCCTTAGGGAGGGTGGTGAAGCTTGTTGAGAGCGAGGGCTACCCCTGCGTGGCTCACATAACTTGCAACTCTTACGACAAGGAAACGTTAAAGAGGTTCATAACGCTGAACGGCTTCACCAACATACTAGCGCTGAGAGGAGACACTGCTTTGAGCGAGGAGGAATGGCTCAGGAACGCAGAGGAGAACAACCACTACGCCTACGCTTACCAACTAGTCCAAGACCTCGCCTCTAAGGGTTACTGCGTTGGCTCGGCCGCCTTCCCGGAGGGATACCCTGGCGACTCCTCCTTGGAGAAGAGCCTGTCCGCGTTGGAGGAGAAGCAAAGGGCGGGTGCTAGCTTCGCCATAACCCAGATGGTCTTCTCCAAGCAGAGCTACGAGGAGTTCTTGGAAAAGGCGAGGGGAAGGGGCGTAACAATCCCCATCATCCCAGGGGTGAAGCCGTTGCTCAGCTACGAATCCGCCTTGAAAGTCGAGGAGAGGTTCAAGGTAAGCATTCCCAGCAGTTACAAAGCGCGCCTGGCAGGACTAAGCGTTGAAGACGCGAGTAGGGAAGGCTTAGAAGCGTGCGAAGAGTTGTGCCGCTCTCTCTTACGACTCGAGGTCCCAGGGATACACCTCTACTCCTTCCACGCCTTCCCAGAAAGCGTTGAGTTGTTGGAAAGGCTTCAAGCCTGAGAAACATTTATAAAAAGAGTTTCTTAACACACCTCTCCAAGGTGGGTTAGGAGTGTACGACTTTAAAAAAGTGGAGGACGAGGTTAAACGCTTCTGGAAATCCATAAACCTCTTGGACAAGGTTTCCGCCAAGAACAAGGGTGGGAAGCCTTACTTCTTGCTAGACGGGCCTCCCTACGCCAACCACGTGCCGCACGTGGGACACTTGAAGACTACCGTGGTGAAAGACGTGTACGTGAGGCTGGCGATGATGCAAGGCTTCGACGTCTTCTTCCAGCCAGGGTTTGACACTCACGGCTTGCCAATAGAGAACATGGTGGAGAAAAAGCTGGGGTTGAAGAGCAAGAAGGACATAGAGAAGATGGGGGTTAAGGAGTTCCTAAAGAAGTGCAAGGAGTCCGCCGCTCAGAACGTGAACCTGTGGCTCAGGGTTTACGACAAGATGGGTTCTTGGTACGCTTGGAAGAAGCCCTACTTAACCTTTGAGAACTACTACTTGGAAAGCGCGTGGTGGGCTTTCAAGCAGCAATGGTTGAAAGAACTCGTATACGAGGGGAAGAAGCCGGTGCATTGGTGCCCGAGGTGCCAGACAGCCCTGGCGGGTTACGAAGTGACAGATAGCTACAAGTCCCTAACAGACCCCGCTGTTTACGTCAAGTTCAAGGCTAGGGGTGAAGACTTCTCACTCCTAGTGTTCACCACCACGCCCTGGACGCTCCCGAGCAACGTTGCTCTCTGTGTGGCTCCGAAGGAGAGTTACGCCTTGGTAGAGGTTGAAGGGGAGAAGCTCGTCTTGGCTGAGAAAAGGCTTTGCTTGCTGGAAGAGAAAGAAATAAGGTTCAAAGTGTTGAAAACCTTTAAAGGAGAAGAACTGGTCGGGAAGCGTTACCACCCCTTGCTAGACGTCCCCGTGCAGAAAGAACTGGAGAAGAACCCTAAAGCGTTAAGGGTTTACCCGTCCATACCCATATTGAAGGAGAGGGTTGCTAGCAAGGTCGGCTCTAAGAAAGGCATCTCGAGCAGGGACGTTTACGAAGACTTCGTGACCGTGGAGGAAGGAACAGGCATCGTTCACACAGCTCCGGGCCACGGAAAAACTGACAACGAGGTAGGGCAGCACTACGGGTTGCCAAGCCCCAGCCCGTTAGATGACGAGTGCAGGTTCACCTCTGAAGCCGGCTTGTGGGAAGGTGAATACGTTAAAGAAGCAGATCACTCCATCATGGACCACCTCCACAGGGCTGGGAAGCTCCTCTTCTGGGAGAAAGTGGAGCACTCCTACCCGGTGTGTTGGCGGTGCAAGAACCCCTTGATTTTCAGGATGAGCAACCAGTGGTTCTTGAAAGTGGAGCCTTTAAAAGAGAAAATGCTCCGCGCTAACGAGAAGGTTAACTGGCAGCCGAGCTTCGCGAAGGAGCGCTTCAAGAAGTGGGTTGCAAACGCGGAGGATTGGAACTTCTCCAGGCAGCGGTACTGGGGCATACCCATTCCTATCTGGAAGTGCGCTAGTTGCGGGGAGTTAAGAGTTGTTGGCTCAGGGGAAGAACTCAGGAAGAACGCTGTCAAGGAATTGCCTGACGGGTTTGACTTGCACTTCGCCTCAGAAGTCAAGCTTAAGTGCTCGTGCAACGGCGTCATGACCAGGGTCCCCCACATCTTCGACGTCTGGTTCGACTCCGGCTGCGCCCCTTTCTCCTCATTGGGTTACCCTTTCAAGAACAAGGAGTCTTTCGAGAAATACTTCCCCCCTTCTAGGATTGCGGAGAGCCAGGACCAGATAAGGGGTTGGTTCTACTCCTTAATGTTCGTCTCAGTAAGCGTTTTCGGCAAGGAGCCTTATAAAGCGGTCTCAATGCCTGGATGGGTGTTGGACGAGAAAGGGGAGAAGATGAGCAAGAGCCTCGGCAACGTGGTCTACGCCGAGCAAGCCCTCGACGAAGCAGGCGCGGACGCGTGTAGGTTCTACTACTGCTGGGAGTCCAACCCTCACACCACGACAAAGTTTAACCTGTCAATGATAAAGTCAGAGGTTCACAGGTTCTTGAACATTTACTGGAACCTTCACAACTTAGTGTTGAGCAACGAGGCGCGCCCCTCTCCGAGAAAGGTAGAGGACGAGTGGATACTGTCAAGGCTTAACACGGTTGTTAAGGAGTCGTTGAAAGCGTTCCAAGACTTCGAGTTCCACGTGGTTGGGAGGAGCATTCACGAATTCGTGGTTGAAGACCTGAGCAGGTTCTACGTCCAATCGGTTAGGGATCGCTTGGAGGAAGCGATACCCGTGTTGGAGGAGTGTTTGTTAAAGGTTACCAAGCTCTTAGCCCCCGTCTGCCCCTTCATAACCGAGAAGGTGTACCAAGGGTTAAGGGCACGGGTTAAGGGGTTGAAGGAATCAGTGCACCTGGACAGCCTCCCTGAGCCTGGGAGGAGCAACCCCGTCCTGGAGCGCTCGGCAAGGATGGCGCGAGGAGTGATAGCTGCTTGCCTCGCGTGCAGGGACAAGGCAGGCGTAGGGGCGAGGTGGCCTTTGGAGAAATTAGTGGTGGACGCGGGGGAAGAAGTCAGAGCAGCGGTGAAGGAGTTTGAAGAAGTCGTTTTGAAGCAGTGCAATGTGAAGAAGGTCAGGTTCGGAGCTAAAGAGTCGAGGTTAAGGGTTAAGCCGGACTTCAAAGCCCTCTCGAGGGACTTCGGCACCAGAACCGGGGACGTTGCGCTCTTGGTGAAGGAAAACGCGGACTCCTTGGCACGCGCTTTGGAGAAAGGAGAGCCTTTGCCACGGCTGGGAGGGTTCGAGGTGAAGAGAGAACACTTAAAGGTGGAGAAGGTTCCTCCTGAGGGGTACGAGGCAGTTGATTTCAAGCAAGGCACGGTTTACTTGAAAACCACCGTGACAGAGGAGTTGGAAAGGGAGGGCTTCTTAAGAGAAGTCACTAGGAGGGTGCAGTTCTTGAGGAAGAAGGCCGGGCTTAGCAAGGAGGAAAGAGTGGACGTGTTCCTCACCGGCTTTGAACTTTCAAACAAGGAGGTTGAGGAGTTAAAGGCAAGGGTGGGCGCTGAGAGGTTGCTTCAAAGCGCTAAGGACTTGGACTTTGAAGACTACTTCAAGGTTAGGGGGCGAGAGTTAAGGGTTGGGATTAAGAGGTTGCGAACCCCTTTTCTTTAAAAGCTGTTAGGGAAAATTTTAAATAATAGTTTTAAAAAATTTAATCATTATCAACAAGTTTTAGGGGGGTTGGTGTTTGGCAAGGACTATTGCAGTGGATACTCCTCTAGCCGAGATAACGCTGAGGAAGTACGAGAAACCATTAAACCTTGGGAAGAGGGAGCTAGTGAGGAAGGTCTGCCTCTCACTAGGATTGCTGCAACCAGGAGACTCCAGGGACATAGTGGTGGACGTGTTGCAAGTAATGCTGGAAGCCAAGAAGGAGCTCAGCTCTAAAGAGGTTGAAAAACTGGTCCGCAAGAACAGGTCCAAGCACAAGCTCCCAATGCTAGGCATAGCTCCAAGCAATATTAGGCGGCAGTTGTTAAGGCTTAGGGACTTGTTCATACTGGAAAAGGTTAAGAACAACTACCGCGTGAAGGAGTTGGCAAGCCTGAAGTCGTTGTTCGAGGAAAACGTGGAGCGCTACTACCTTCAATCCATACTCTCAAGGGTGAAGGAGTACTTGGAAGAAGCGGACAACGCGTTCTCCAGAAAAGGTTAAAAACCATGCTTCACACCGGACCAGGCATGGTTTACGAGCCGAGGGAAGACTCCTACCTCCTCCAGAAGTGGGTTTCAACGCTTGCAAAGGGCAAGGTGTTAGACGTGGGGACGGGCACAGGGATCCTCGCGTTGCAAGCCTGTAGGGAGGGGTGCGAGGTAGTAGCAGTAGACATAGACAGCGAAGCAGTGAGGGCTTTGAAGAAGAAAGCAGGGGTGCAAGGATTAAAGCTGGAGGTGAAGTTCTCAAACCTCTTCTCAAGCGTGAGAGGCGTTTACGACGTCATAGTGTTCAACCCGCCCTACCTTCCAAGCGACGAGGAGTTCCACGACCCAGCAATCCATGGGGGAGAGAAGGGGTGCGAGGTGTTGAACGAGTTCATAAGGAATGCTAAGAACCACTTAGCGCCTCACGGCTTCTTGTTGTTCCTGTTCAGCTCCCTCACCGGCAAGTCCGAGGTGGAGGAAGTGCTGCGAAGAGAAGGATACTCGTACCAGCAATTGGACTCCTTAAAGCTTGACTTTGAAGAGTTATACGTTTACAAGGCGTGGAGGAAATGCTGATAGGCAAGGGGAAGAGGGGGTTAGT
>CAZTPT010000055.1:0-5225 GCA_964615705.1 uncultured Methanosarcinales archaeon | reverse complement strand
GCCCCCCATACCCTGGAGACGTGGCTTTTGTCGTACATGTCGTAGAGCAAGTCTTTTCCCTGCACGGGTTTCTCCCTGTAAAAGTACTCCTCAAGGGTCACGTCGTAGCTGGAAGTGTTCAGGTTTTCCTCTTTGAAGGGCTTGATGACTATGTACCCCTTCTCCATGTTCTTCAAGATGTCCTTGTCGGACAAGCACCCCTTCCCTCTGAGGTAGTCAGGCTCTCTCATGACTTTGCTCACTCCTCAACTATCCTCACCCGCTTCCTCTTTCCTTCCTCGTCGTACTCGTAAAGGACGCCTTCTTCCTCTCCTTCAGTCCACTTATGCGAGCCGTCGCAGAACGGCTTGTTCCTGCTCAACCCGCACATGCACATCCACTTCTTCTCCCCTCCAACCTCGACAGGCATCGGCTTCTTCTCAGAATGCTTCGCCACCCTCATCAGCAACACCTCCTTCCTCGCTGGCAGGAAGCGTTGTTTTAAATAACTTGCCCCTACCCCTATGCTTCTTTAAGCATAAACTTTTTATACTTCCAACTCTCTGTTTTCAACCATGGCTGGTTCTAGGGGGAGGCCGATTGGGAGCGAGGTTAGGAATAACATCATAGACATACTGGGCTACATGGGGAAGGCTTACGGTTACGAGTTGAACAAGGTTTACAGGGAGGTCTTCCCAGCAGTCACGCTGAGAAGCATTTACTACCACTTGAAGAAGGCGTTGAGCCTGGGCTTGGTGAAGGTGGAAGTGGTGGAGCGCTCCGAGGGGAATTACAGTTGGGGGAGCACTGCTGAGAAAACGTTTTACTCCTTGACCGAGAAGGCTAATCCTCGGAAGAGGAAGGAGTTGGACGAGTACTTCTCAAGGAAGGGTTAAGGTTTTAGAAGCTTCTTGAAGAACCCTATCAGGGCTGTTCCTTCCCGCATAGTGAGGTTGGCTTTGCCCAACACCCTCCTCCACGCTTTTCTCTGAGTTTCTCTCTTAGAAGGGGTGTTGAAGCTCATCCTTTGAAGTGCTTGGTCTATTAGGGAGAACAACACTTCCTTCTCAGCCGCTCCTAACTGTTTAAACCTTTCCTTGAGGAGTGGTTGGAGGCGAGGCTTGCTCAACTCGTACAGGATTACCGCTGCCGCGTGGCTCACGTTAAGCACGGGGTATTCCTGGTTGGAGGGTATGCTCACCACGCAGTCGCACCTAGCGAGTTCCTCGTTGGTCAAGCCGCTCCCCTCACTTCCAATAACCAGCACCGCCCTCCCTAACGGCTTCGCTGCTAGTTCTTCAGGCGTCAACGGGCTTCGGTTGAGGTTGTAATCAGTTCCCAGCCGGGCAGTGGCGCCTATCCTGTAAAGCTCTTCGTCCCAGAAGGATTCGTCCGTCACCCTTGCTCGTTCCAAAACTTTGGAGGCGTGCTTCGCCCTCGCCAATGCTTCCTGGCTTAAGTGGTTGCACCTCGGATTGACAAGGACTAACTCTTCAAAGCCGAAGTTGAGCATCGCCCTAGCAACCGCGCCTATGTTCCCAGGGGTTTCCGGCTCTACCAGCGCAACCTTTAAACCCATTCCGGGGGGTGGGAAGCTGAGTGTTTATTTAAATGTTGGAGCTCACCCGAACGAGTTCAACGCTTTGAAGAGCCACAGCGCTGTTTCTCGGAGAACTGGGAGTAATAAGATGACTAGGACTAAGAGCACGATTAAAGCAGTCCTCGCCCACACCGCGTCCCCTTTCTCCTTGCCCAGGAGCTTCCAACACGCTAGTTGGAACATGCGGCCCCCGTCAACAGGTCCTAGCGGCAAAAGGTTTGCAAGACCTAAGCCCAGGCTGAGGGTGACGAATACGTTCAAGAAACTTATCAAGGTTAGGAGGGGTGTGAATAAGGGGGAAGACTCGTTGGACAACTTGGAAACCACCTTGACCCCGAGGTAGCCCGAGCTCTTGTTCTGCGGGTGGGCTCCGCTTGTGATGGTCACGCTTTCCTCATCGTTTGAAATCACCACTTCCTCCCCTGGCTTCAAGTCCTTCAACGCTTTCAAGAAGTCCTCCACGCTCCTCACTTCTTCCCCGTTAACAAAGGTGTAAACAACGCCCGTCTTCAACCCTGCTTTCTCAGCGGGCGAGCCCTTAACAACCTCTGTGAAGGAAACCCCCACGGGTTGGAAGTAAGCGTTGGTTAACGGGTTTATCAGGGCTGCGAACAAACCAGCCACTATCAAGGCGGAGAGTATGTTGGAGAACGGCCCTGCTGCGAAGACAGAGTTCTGAACCCTTAAAGGCTTCTTTTTAAGGGATTCCTCGTTGGGCTCCACGAAAGCTCCTGGGATTGGGCCGAACAACACGAAGCCCGAGCTCTTCACAGGTATCTTGAAGGCTCTGGCGACTACGCCGTGGCTGAACTCGTGTATAACTATGACGAGGAAGAGGCTTATTATCCCTGACCAGAAGGGTAGCTTGAACTGGGTGCCCGGGATGCTAACGCCTGGAAGCACGGGTTGTATCGGGGAGGGAAGCTCCGGGTGGTATAAGAAGTCGTAAACCCCTTTAACCAATACGAAGCTTATCACAAGCATTCCTAGGTATCCGATGAAGACTGCTAGGAGGCTTAACCTTTTTATCAGGGTTGAGTGCTTCTTAGCGAGCTTGTCCATCACTTTCAAGCCGATATTGGTCCTGTAAAGAGCTATGAACCTTGCTTGGAAGTCGAACTTGTCCTTGTTCTTGTACACTAAGAGGAATACAGAGGCGTAGAAGAACAACACGAATTGCCAGCTTTGCAGGAATGACAGAACACTCATCTGCTACCTCGAATCAGGGATTTATAAAAATGTTGCGGCTCAGCAGTTGCCACTCCTGGTTATTCACTTCTTCTTTATGGGCCTGAGCGCTCGGGAGTTGCACTTCCTGCACTTCACCTTGCCAAGCCTTACTTTCAAGCTCTGAGCTCTTATCTTGGACTTGCAAGTCCTGCACACAAAGACGTTCTTGAACAGCCTTGCCTCTGCTTCTGGGAACTTAGCCATTTAACCCCTCACCTGCTTCATAACCTTGTCTTTCAGGATGACCCAGTACAACACGTTCGAGCCCTCAACCACTTTTCCTTTCAACTCGTCAGGGATGTCTAGTTCAAAGGTTTCATAGGTCTCCATGTCCATGACTGTGGCTTTGTCTCCGTGGACGTTGAGGACTTGGGCGTTCCTCTTGTCAATGATCGGCACTTCTAACTCTTCGTGGCCAGGCATCACTGCCTGCCTCTTCTTCCCGTCAATCATCCCCACCGCTTCTAAGCGGACCTTTGCGTGACCGTGCTTGCCAGGCCTGGATATTTGTATGTTGGTGACTGTGCAAGCCGCGCCTTCCAATATGACCGTGTCTCCCTTCTTAAAGCTGCCTGCTGACTTGTGAGTTACTGCCATTACCTTTTGCGGGAAAGAATCCTATTTAAATATTTTCTCATTGAAGAGTTCTTCTTAGCCTTGGTTTTTGAGCGGCGGCGCTCCACGAATCGCTTGAGCAACTCCTCGGCATCCTTGACTTCAAACCGTGCTTCTAACTCCTTGAACGCTTTCGGGTGGTGCTTGCAGCTGCCTTGCTCGTGTTTTAACCCGAGTTTTTTGTGGAGTAACTCGTGGTACATCACGTAGTCCAGGAGCCACTCCTCTCTCAACCCTTTGAACAACGCGCTTATCCGCACAGTGTCTGTGTGGTAGGAGTAACTCCCGAGCAGCGTTTTGGAGTAGGAGCCCCATTCCAGCGCTGGTTTTTCAAGGAATCCGTTGAAGTACTTCTCGTTCACCCTGTTGAAGCTGGCGGCCAGCTCAGGGTCTTCCTCTTTCTCCTCTCTTCGAACATATGATGGGAGCTTCTCCACGAACTTCTCGTACAGCTCTGTGTTGAGGGTTTTCACTTTCTTCTTGAAAAGTTTTAACAAGAGGTGCTGTGCCAGGCCTAGTTGTATCTCCTCCGAGACGTCCTGCCAGTGGTGGGAGAAGCTGAGAATTATTAAGTCGCCCTTCATCTTGGCGTTGGCGTTGAACGGCTTGAAAGCATTGGAGTACCTTAGGACAACCCTCTTCCTGCCTTCTGGGAACAAAGACTTGTAAGCCTTCTCTGCCAAGTTCATGGTTCACCTTGACAAGGAATACCTCAGGATGGCAGCAACTCTCCCAATGTCTGCTAGCTGCGCGCCCTCCCTGGTGTCGTTGGATATAATGGCGACCTTGCTCCCCGTGAGTTTGGCTTCTTCTTCAAAGGATTCAACTTCTTCCTCGCTCAACTCTTCTGACAAGAGCAAGGTGTCAACCGCTCCCGCCCTCAACGCTTTCAACACGTAGTCCTTGCCGTACTCCACCATGTCCGGTTGCTTGGCTAGCAAGGTGAAGAAGCGCTGCATCAGCTTCTTCTCCTCAGTAACTTCTTCCTCTGCGAGCACGTCCCCTGCCTTCTCTAAGAGTTCTTGAAGGCCGAAGTCCCCTGTGTAGCTGAGGTCCTTAACAGCTATTATCTTCTTTTTCAAGTCCTCGTTGAGTTGTCCTTGCTCTAAGAACTCGTGCTTGGTGTAGCCAGGTCCTCCTATTATTATGCCTTTCAAGTCCTTGTTTTGTAGGAAGTTGTTCTTGACGTGTTCAGCAACTCTTCTGTAGAACTCCTTGGCTGCGCCTTCTCTGAGCCTTTCAAACCGGTGAGCGCTCTGCCCTCCAGCCCGGGTCTTGCCTGGAACGTTGGAGGTGGACCTTGCAAGGGGGATTATAGTTTTGCCTTTCAGCAACGCTATGTCTGCTTCTCTCTTGTCAATTACTACCAAGCCGTAAACGTTTCGCTCCTCCACCATTTCCTCTAAGGGCTGGGTGACGAATTCCTTGTCGCACCTGTAAAGCCTGATGGTTAACGGTATCGGCGGCTCTATGCTCCACACCTCTACTTTCTGCTGCCCTTCCTTCTCGGCAACGTTGCCCGCGAAGACTGCCAAGCCGTTGGGAGGGGTCTTCTCGTACAACTGGAGGTGCCTTATCATTCTTTCAAGGGCTGCTATCACGTTCTCCCTGGTCTGCTTGGATTTAATGTTGGACGCTGTGCTTTGCTCGTTTTGCAAGTGGTTTATGATGTTGTTCAAGTTGTAACCAGCCGGCACGTAAACGCTTACCAGCTCGGTGTGCCTGCCTCTAAATCTGGATATCATCTTCAAGAATTCCTTGAGCTTGTGCCTCTGCCTCGCGCTTAACTGCTTCATTCGTT
>CAZTPT010000054.1:0-5235 GCA_964615705.1 uncultured Methanosarcinales archaeon | reverse complement strand
CAAGGTTTAAGTGAACCTTCTCCTTCTGGAAGTGAATGCTCATAATCACACCTCTCTCAGCAACTTAGCAATCTTCTCCTTTGAGAACTTCTTCATCACCTTGTCCTTCTCCAACACGTAAGCGGTGTCTATGCGCTCCTTGCTTATCTTCTCCTTCAACGCCTTCTTCAACGCCTTCAAGCAAAGGTTTAACCCTTGCTCTACTGTGAGGCTTTCCTTGTACTCCTTCTTCAACACCTCTAACACTTCTTCCTCCCCCTCGCCTATCACTGTTGCTTTATACCTGTTATAAGTTCCGGTGGGGTCTGTCTGGTACAACACCTTTCCAGACTCGTCGATACCCGCGATCAACAACACCACGCCGAAAGGCCTTAACCCGCCGGACTGGGTGCATATCTGCTTCAAGTTTGCAATGTCCTTGACTATGCTCAACACGTCCACAGGGTTGTCAAAAGTAACCCTGTGCTGCTGCGCCTTTAACTGAGCCCTCTCAACCAGCACCCTGGCGTCGCTCATTATGCCAGCAGCGGTGCAGATGATGTGGTCGTCAATCTTGAATATCTTCTCAACAGCTTCAGCAACTATTAACTCGTCCAGTATCCTCTTATCAGTCACTAAGAGGACTCCGTCGCTGCAAACCATGCCTATGGCGGTGTTGCCGAGCTTCACGGTCTTCTTCGCGTACTCCACCTGCAGCAACCTTCCGTCAGGGCTGAACATGGTGATGGCCCTGTCGTAACCCATCATTTGGTGTTGAACCGTCTGCATTTTACCAATCCTCCTTTCACAAGTAATCCTTAGCCTTCTTCAAAGACCCTGACACCCTCACAACCCTTACCAACGCCTTCTCCACCAGCGCTAGAGCAACCCTTGCCTTGTCCACGTACCTGTTAGACACCCTGAGAATCCCTCGATCATCCTTGTAAGCTATGGATTGGACGCCTGCCTCTGCTGATTCGAACAAGCCGAGCGTAGAACGCACCTCTCCCAGCAACTCGTCAGGAGCCATGCTTCCCTCAACGACCTCGTAGACGATGTACCTCTTCTTCTCCCTCATAGAGGGGGGCAAATGCTTAACCTTCTGCATTTTTTTCAAAGGCGAGAAACCCTTTTCTCCACCTATTTTTTCTTTCTCTCTCTTCCCTCCCAGGATTGCCACAGCATTTATAAAGATTTCCATTGCTCCTGATTGAAAACCCGCGTGATTCTTTACAAAAGGGATGTTTCTCCTAACACTCGCTATTCATAAACTTTATAAAGCATGAATCGTTTCGCGGGGGTGATGCCTAAGAAGTCTAAGAAGCCTAGCGCTGCGAAGGGGTTGGAGGCAGGGTTGGGCAAGGAGCTGCCTGACGAGGCTTTGAAGAAGTTGGAAGAGATAAAGTCCTTGCTTGAATCCTTCAAAGGAAAAGTCCTTGCCAAGTTTGAGGACTACGTTGTAGGCATCAGCTTGCTCCCTCCCAGCAAGGACGACTCCAAGAAGGAGAAGATAAACGTGTTCTTGCTCATAGACGACTCAGACTCTAAGAAGATGTCAAAGGAGGAGTTGAAGGAGAAGCTGGTTCAAATCATTGGAGCAATGGCTCAAGAAGTGGATCCCAGGTTGAACCCTGAAGTGATGCTCTTGACAGAGCTGTGGCAGATGTGCTACGACGGGAAGTACGAGGTTTTAGAAGCTATAAGCACCTCTGCTCCTGTGCACGACTCTGGAATGTTAGCCGCTATAAAGATAGCGGAAGTGCATAAGCGCATGGTTCTGGAGAAGTTCGAGAAGTACATAGTGTGCTACGTCTTGGCAGGGAGCCTGGTTCAGGGCAGGGCGACTCACAAGTCAGACATAGACGTGTTCATAGTCATTGACGACACCGATGTTAAGAAGATGACCCGCGCGGAGTTGAAGGACAAGCTGAGAGCCATAATCATAGGGATGGGTTTAGACGCGGGGGACTTGACAGGCATAAAGAACAAGCTGAACATACAAGTATACATATTGACTGATTTCTGGGACAACTTGAAGGAAGCCAACCCTGTGATATTCACGTTCCTAAGGGACGGGGTTCCTTTCTACGACCGAGGCATATTCATGCCTTGGAAGCAGCTCTTGCAGATGGGACGCATCAAGCCGTCCTCTGAAGCAATAGACATGTATAAGAGCACCGGCGACCAAATGCTTCAAAGGGTTAAGTTCAAGTTGAAGGAGATAGCGATGGAGGACGTGTTCTGGGCCACCATCACTCCGAGCCAAGCCGCGTTGATGCTCTACGGCGTCGCTCCTCCCACTCCTAAAGAAACAGCGGAGTTGCTGAGGGAGTTATTCGTGAAGAAGGAGAAGCTCTTAGAGGATAAATACGTGAAGATATTCGAGAAGGTGCTTAAGACTAGGAAGGACTTGGAGCATGGGGACAAGGTGAAGATAACCGGTAAGGACTTGGACGAGTTGCTCAGCGAGGCAGAGGAATACCTTGAAAGGTTGAAGAAGCTCTTCACCCAGATAGAGGAGTTGAAGGAGAAGGAGTCGGTGGTGAACGCTTATGAAAACGTGGTGACAGTGGCTAGGCAGGTGCTGCTCTTGGAAGGAGAACCCTCAGTGAGCGATTCAAGCCTTGCAAAGGCGTTCAAGGAGAAAGTGGTGGACAAAGGATTTATAGGTGAGAAGCATCACCGCTTGTTGCTAAACGTGTTGAAGGCTAAAAAGGATTACGACTCCGGAAGGCTCAACAAGGCGAGCGCAGCGATGGTTTTAAAAGAGGCGAGGGAGTTAGTCAAAGAATTAGTGGAGTACATGGAGAGGAAGAGGAGTAAGGAGTTGGAGAAGGCAAAGTTCAGGGTGAAGCACGGAGACTGCTTTGGAGAAGTTATAGTTCTAGGAAGAGTCGCGTTCATCGTTAAGGAGTCAGGCGAGGGAAGGGAGGTTTTGAGGGCCGAGCTCTCACCACAAGGCTCCATAGAAGAGGTGTCTCAGAGTTCTCAAGAACAACTGGACGAAGCGCTTTCCTCGTTCACAGCTAAAGAGGTTTACTTGAAAGAAGCCTTTGTGAAGGACTTGGAAAAGGTGTTCGGGAAGGACTTCGAAATCTTGTTGTAAGGGGTGCGTTCGTGAAGTCAGGGATAAGCGTTGCGGAGGCCATGACTACGAGGCCTGTCACGGCGGAGAGCGGGACCAGCGTTAAGGAGTGCGCCAAGCTCATGAAGCGCTTCGACGTGGGGAGCGTGTTGATAAAAAAGGGAGACAAGGTGTTGGGGATAGTGACCGAGCACGACCTCGCCCGGAAGGTGATAGCAGGGGGGATGAGTTACGACGAGCCAGCAGACGCTGTCATGGAGAGGGTGTTAGTAACTATCAGCCCTGACAAGGACTTGTGGGAAGCCATGGACGTTATGAAGCGGAACGACGTGAGGCACTTGCCAGTGGTCGAGAACGAGAAGTTCGTTGGCTTCGTAACGATTAAGGACGTGTTGAAGATAGAGCCCCAACTCTTCGAGTTATTCGTGGAGAACATAAAGCTGAGGGAGGAGTTCAGAAAGCCCGTGGCGGAAGTGACTGCTGAGGAAGGGATATGCGAGTCCTGCGGGAACTACTCTGAAAAGGTTTACGACGTGGACGGCTCCAAGCTGTGCAAGGACTGCGCTTCTTACTGAAAAACTTTAAATATCAAGCTTTAAAACCTTGAATTCAGGGGTGGTGTTTGGTTGAGACCGAGGAAGGTGCCCAGGCATGTGGGCTTCATAATGGACGGCAACCGAAGGTTCGCCAAGCGGTTGATGTTGAAGCCTTGGATGGGTCACGAGTGGGGCGCTGAGAAGTTGAGGAAGGTGTTGGAGTGGTGCAGGAATGCGGGGGTGGAGGAAGTCACGCTGTACGCGTTCTCCATTCAAAACTTTGACAGGCCTAAGAAGGAGTTTGACTACTTGATGAAGCTCTTCATCAGAGAAGCCAAGGCGTTGCTTAGCAACGAAGAATTCTTGAGCAACGAGCACGGCGTGAGGGTGAACTTCATAGGACGGCTTTGGATGTTCCCCGCTGAGTTGGTGGAGCTTATGCGGAGAATCATGAAGCACACGGAGCGCAACGAGAAGTACGTTGTGAACGTTGCTGTTGCTTACGGGGGGAGGGAGGAAATAATAGACGCTGCTAGGAAGGTGTCAGAGAAGGTATTGAGAGGAGAGTTAACACTTGAGGAGTTGAATGAGGAAGCATTTTCCAAAGAACTCTACTTGAGGGACGAGCCGGACATGGTTATAAGGACTGGCGGGGAGGTGAGAACTTCTAACTTCCTACCTTGGCAGTCTTCCTACTCTGAGTGGTTCTTCTTGGAGAAGATGTGGCCTGAGTTTGAAGAGGAGGACTTCTTGCAGTGCTTGGCAGAATACGCTAATAGGGAGAGGCGCTTCGGGCGTTAACCGCTGAACGTTTCTGCTTCGAAGGTGTAGACCTTGTTCTCAGGCTTGCGCCACGCGTGGAACGGCAAGCCTGCTGTTTGAGCCAACGCGTTTAAGAACTGCACCGCGGTGTAGCCTTTTCTAACCGCTACGCTGGGCAAGAGCAAAGCCCTGCCCTCCCCTTCCAGGATTAATCCATGCCTCCCAATCTCTACCAGCTTGGCGTACTCGTCAGGGGTTGCTAGCAGCTTCTTCACGTTCCTAATAATAGAGATCTCCACTTTCAAGAAGCGAGCCTCGTCAGGCTTTAACGGGTGGAAGCGGGGGTCTTCAAAAGCAGCCTTTCTAGCAGTCTCAATAACTGCTTGGTACAACGGCTTGTCCTCTAACAATCCAACACCGCCCCTTAAAGCGTTGTTCTTCCTCAACGCTAAGAACACCTTGCACTTCTGGTTCAAGTGCCTCACCACTTCCACGCTTGGCTCTTCCCCCTTGAACCTGCTCTCTATGGCTTCCCTGGCAAGGTCTGCTAGTAAGAGCTTGTCCACCTCGTTCATACCTTTTACTTGGGGAAACTATTATTTAAAGCTTTTTGAATCCTTTCAAGAACTCCTTGTCCTTCTTCTCCAACCTGGTTATCGCTTCTTCCAAAGCCTTCACTGCTTCCTTGCCCTTGGTCTCCACCACTAGCTTCGGAACCCCTACCAATGGGTGCTCCACGCTGTGAGCAGCTGTCTTAACGTCTCCGTCGTTCCATAGTTCCTTCTTCAAAGCGTTGCAGAAAGAGGCATCCGTTCCTGGAAGCTCTAACGCTAATCGGTGCTTCTTGTTCTCCAACACTTTCAACTCCATAAT